>NZ_CEZOWA010000009.1:0-76060 GCF_983056325.1 Candidatus Marivariicella sp.
AATACACTTTACCAAGAATGAAACAAGCTAGTAATGAAGTAAGTGAAGACTTGCCCTTGTTTATTCATTAAGTTCTTGGATTTGTGATTCTCTTAAATAGGTTGAAGAAACATAAATTATTACCCTTTATATTACCCTAAAAATAAAAAAGCACCTACAATATTAGTGTAAGTGCTTGATTTACAATGTGGAGAAGATGGGACTCGAACCCACGACCTCTTGACTGCCAGTCAAGCGCTCTAGCCAGCTGAGCTACATCCCCTATCATTTTATTAAGGTTTTTTAAATTCCATTTTTTAAAAGAGATGCTCTTATTTTTTTGAGCTTAGTAGGAGCTTCCATTAGATTTATGTTTTCATTAAAGGGTTCAACGCTTACTGCCCCTTCATAACCTTTTGAACGAATGAAATCTAAAAATTTTTTTAGATCGATGATTCCTGTCTCTCCAGGCAATTCTCGCTCCCAATCTATCTGAGTGTCTGCGGTTCGATTGACAACCGCATCGTTGATTTGAACAGATATAATATCTTTAACATTTAAGAAGTTCATGTCTTCTATCTGATCTCCCGCACAATAGGTGTGAAAACTATCCAGTAAATAACCAATATTATCCTTATCAATAGCATTAATAAGTTCTCTTAATTCAGAAATACTGTGTAAAAAAGGGTATTTATTTGTCACCATTAGTGTTTTTGGCCCCACATACTCCAGCCCTAATTGAACTCCTTCATAACTCAAAACACTCGCAATTTTTCCCAATCTTACGCGATGCAGCTCAAAATTTTTATTATACGTCAAGCTATCGTGTGTTGGCATTATCCAAGTAACAAGACTTGATATATTAAAAGAAGCAATTGCTTTAATATTTTGTTGAAGAGT
Source organism: Candidatus Marivariicella sp. (assembly GCF_983056325.1). Taxonomy (NCBI): domain Bacteria; kingdom Pseudomonadati; phylum Bacteroidota; class Flavobacteriia; order Flavobacteriales; family Flavobacteriaceae; genus Candidatus Marivariicella; species Candidatus Marivariicella sp. The sequence goes on from NZ_CEZOWA010000009.1 coordinate 880, forward strand.
CTTGAGCCCCTGCTGAAAAACCTCTTCTGAAGAACGAAATTCAACAGGGAGTCCTCCGGAATCAAATACAATTTCATTACTTAACATTTTTTTTAGATACGCTTTTTTTTCATTTGGCTTTAACTTAAGAAGTTCCTTTAAAGGAGGGCTAATTGCAGAAAAATCATAAGAAATAGCATAGTCTAAAAGTTCTTGAGCGTCACATTTAAGAACAACGGAGCTCGGATTTAAAGAGGCTCTCAGTGGTTTTGATGATCCTGAAAATGAAAAAGGATTAATTACAAAAGGACTAATTCCAGCAAATGACGTTGTTTTTATAAAATGTCTTCTAGTTGACATAAAATTGTTTTTTGTTTACAAATTATGAATACTCAAATGTAATAAATTCCTTACCTTATTAAGGTGCTACAAGTTCAACTAATTCTTAATTAGAATTGATTTTGTTTTCTTCTTTAAGAAGATTGTAAATTATTTGAAAAATCTCAGTGTCTCTTTTAAGCCATGAAGTCTCAATGATTGTTGTCTCTATTTTAAAATTAACAATATTCCAAAATTTTAAATCTTTAGAAAGCTTTTCAAAATCAGTATTTGGACCTCCAATAACCAGTTGACTATTTAAGTTTCCGAGAACAATTTCTCTATAATTAATGTTTTCATTGATGTATGGTTCAATTCTATCATTATACTGAGCTTCATTATACTCTGCCATTCCTTTTGACCTCTCAATTTCCCTAACATACTTTTTGAACATTGTTTTTAATGAATCGTTTTGGACCTTATTTATATAATCAAGATCAATAAACTCTTCAGTTATAGGCATGGAGTATCTGGTAGGCCAGGTGGTAGCTAGAGTTCCTAATAATGTTTTTAGGATAGGAATAGAATCTTTATTTTTTGATTTAATAATATCTAAAGATCTTGTCATCGAATTTTGGAGATATTGTAATGTTTTTTGTTGACGTTTTTGATAATTAATTGTCTCTTTAAATTCAACTTGAATGTCCTTATAATAGCCATTAATATCAGCTTGTTCAACTCTTTTATTGTTCCAGTTATCTATTGCTAGAGCAATTAAAATACCCCCAGTAACTAAGATTATCTCTAAAATTATATGCTTAAAGGAAAAGTTTTTATTATTTCCTTTATTGTCAATAATTCTCTTTAAGCTGATCATTTATTTGTAAAGTTTATTAATTGAAAATCATTCACATGCCTGGTCTGCTATTTTTAAGGCCTCTGAAATAATTTTTAGGCCTTCATCTATTTGATTTTTATTTATACAAAGTGGAGGCGCAACAAATATATAGCTCCACTTGCTAAAAGTGTACATTCCTAATTCAGAAATTTTAGCCTTTACTTCATTCATCACTATTAATTCGTGTGGCTTAGCATTAAATTTTGCTATGGGTTCTTTGGAGTTTTTATTCTTAACTAATTCTATACAGCCAAGAAGTCCTGTATTTCGAAAGTCTCCAATAGAGGGATGTTTAATTTTCAAAAGCTCAACTTGTTCTTCCATGTATTTACCCATTTCTTTCGCGTTGTTAATGAGATTATCGTCTTCATAAATTTTAATAACCTCCAAAGCAGCGGCACAAGCTGTAGGATGTGCTGAATACGTTAGCCCAAGCATCATCGGATCATTGTCAAAATGAGCTGCAATTCTATCACTTACTTGTAGGGCGCCAAAAGGTATGTATCCTGCTGTAATTCCTTTAGCTAAGACCATCATATCAGGTATCACGTCATGGTTATTAATTCCAAACCATTGACCTGTTCTTCCAAAGCCACTCATCACTTCATCTGAAATTAATAAAATGCCATGTTTGTCACATACTTCTCTTAATTTTTTAAAATAACCCTTAGGTAGCTTGAGACATCCTGAAGTACCTGATTCTCCCTCCATTATAATTGCTGCAAAATTTTCTGGACCCTCGTATGCTAAGATTCTATCAAGCTTATCGAAGCATTCTTGCTCCCAGTTAATTCCTGCAGATCTATATTCATAAGGTATCTCTAGATGAACAAAATTAGGAGCTTGATGAGCATCAACTTGAAGTCTTCTTGGATCTCCTCCAGCTGACATAGCTCCTGTTGTTGAACCATGATATGACCTATATCTTGATAATATTTTATGTCTACCAGTGTAAAGTCTTGCTAGTTTAATCGCGTTTTCAATACCAGTAGCTCCACAAACGGTGAAAAAAGATTTATTTAAATCTCCAGGACATATTTCAGCTAGTTTTTTTCCTAGTTCACCTCTAACTTGAGTAATTGCTGATGGTGTAACGTAACTTACTTTTTGCATTTGATTTACTACAGCGTTAGTTACTCTTTGATCTCCGTGTCCAATGTTAACATTCATAAGTCCAGAGGAAAAATCCATTATTTTATTTCCATCATCGTCAAACAAATAAATTCCTTTTGCCCTTTTGATATTTAAAGGCTTAATTCCTTTTTGTTTTGACCATGAAAATAATGTATGGTCAAGATTATATTTGAGGGTCCTATCTTTTTTATCCGACATAAAATTATTTTTTTAAGACTCGTATTTCCATTTTCCTCCCACCATTGTTCTTTCAATTGGAATATTTACAATTTCCATGGGATCAACTTTTCTAGGGTCTTTGTCAAGAACTACTAAATCTGCCAATTTTCCATTTTCTAAAGAACCTTTAATGCTCTCTTCATAGGAAGCATAAGCCCCATTAATTGTACCTACTTTAATGGCTTCATCTACAGTTATTTTTTGTGATGGACCCCAAACATCTCCGTTTATATCTGTTCTGGTTACGCTGGACTGAATAGCCATCATCGGCTCAAAAGGTCCTGGCGGGTAATCTGAGGTTTGTGTAACGTTTATTCCCGCATCAAGAAAGCTTCGAACTGCAAACATGTTTTCTAATCTTTCCTTTCCATATTGCTTCATTTTCTCTCCGTGAAAATAAACATATGTGGAAAAAGGGTTTGGAATGGCATTTAAGTTTTTAATTCTCCTAACAAGATCATCATTAATTACCGTACAATGTTCAAGTCTAAACCTGGGGTCAAGACGAGGATTTTCTCTTTGAAGTCGCTCATAAATATTTAGTGTTTTGTCAATTCCTACATCTCCATTTGCATGAACTCCTATTTGCCATCCATTTGAATGCGCTTTATGGGCATACTTATAAACCTCTTCCTCTTCCATAACAAGTATTCCGTAATCATTAGGTCTTCCAATATATGGTTTTGACAACCTAGCTGTTCTTTCTGAAATTGAACCATCTATTGTGATCTTCATTCCTCCTATTCTAAGCCAGTTATCCCCAAAACCAGTCTTAATTCCGGCATCAATAAACTTATCTATTTCTCTGTAGGAAATCATACTATAAATTCTCATAGATAATTCGTCTGCTTTATAAGCATCCTGATAGGCTTTTAAAAAGGTTGAAGATCCATAAGCTTCAGTTACAGAAGTAACTCCACTTTTCGTCATCATTTCAGTTATCAACCGAACTCCTTCCTGATAATCTTTTTCGGTAAAAGTGTCTGGAATCAATTTTGACAAAGGATGTGCAGCCGTTTCTAATAGTTGCCCTGTTAAATTCCCGTTTTTGGATTCTCTACCAATTTTACCTCCTGGTGGATCGGGGGTGTTTTTATTATAACCCATTAGCTTCAAAGCCATTGAATTTACATAATTTGAGTGGCCTCCTCTGTGTTTTATTCTAACCGGATGATTTGGAGCTGCTTCGTCAAGATCATTTTTATTTATTAATCTTCCTTCTTTAATTTTTGTGTCATCATATTTAAATCCTAAAATCCATTCTCCTGGAGGGGTAGACTTCGATCTCTCATGGATCGCTTTTTTTATCTCTTCAATTGACCTTAAATCTATATCTACATTTCTTAAATGCGATAATCCTGATGACGCTGGATGAGAATGGGCGTCTATAAATCCAGGAACAACTGTTTTTCCTGCAATATCAATTTTTCTTGTAGTTGAATTTGCTAATTTTAATATTTGATTATTTTCTCCAATGGCTACAACTCTTTCTCCTAAAATAGCAATAGCCTGAGCTGTTGGTTTATTGGGATTTACAGTAATTACATTTGCATTATACAAAATTGTATCGGGACTTGAAGTGAAAATACTTTTTGTGCTTAGCCACGGAAAAGCTAATAAAGGACTTGCATTTTTTAAAAATTCTCTTCTGTTTTGCTTAGACATAAGTTTTTATTTAAGGTATCTTAAATTTAAGAAAAACTTTTTTATCTCTTTAAGTTTTAATTTTTATCACAAAAATGTAGTCGTTGTGTTCGATAACTCCATTATTATCTGCTTCTAAAAAAGTATAATGTATGATGAATATCTAGGGCCAATTATTGAAAATAGGGCATAAGATATCTCTAAAGTAGTCGAAGAAAGTAGAAAGTTTAATCTTAATTAAATCCTGGCGTGGTTAGTTTTATGTTCTTGCTGTATATTAGAAGATATGTTGCGAGTTTATTTATTTTTAACTTTTATTAATTTTGGTCTATTTTCTTTTTCGCAAGGAAACATCAATCTTTACAAGCAATACAGGGCTGGTCCTGATCCAGACAATTTCTATCACTCCTTGAATTACTCCTTGTATACTAGTTTGAATGGAATAAATTCTGATCAAAACTATACCAAAACGCAGGTCGGAAAGGGCTTTGGGTTTGTTGTTCAAAATCTTAGATCTAAAACATTTGGTTTCTCAACTGGTATTGAGTTTAACGAAATTCGTTATAAATATGATGGCTTCTTAGAAGACTCCTCAGATAGTATAAATTATTTAAGCTTCCCATTATCAATTAGACTTTATCCTACACGAAAATTTTTTTTTGAGGCAGGATTGAAATATCACTATTTTTTAAATGCTAAAAACTCTTCAATTATTAATTCAATCTCTAGATCACTTGTATATCCTGATGGATATTTCAATAATACGTTTGGAACATTTATAGCCATACAGTATCAAGTTTGGAAAAGGCTAAATATCGGTCTTCAATATCAGTACCTAAGTGGCAAAAAAACAAATCTTTCTGGAATTCAGCCAAATATTTTTAATGGTTTAACTATCCAGATTGGGGGTTTTATGAAAAATCCTTTCAAACGTCCAGATCAGATTTAGTTTTGATTTTTAAGTAGTGTGTCATTTATAATTATCCTTTTAACCAAATAGTCCATATCCAAGCTGTCTTTAACAAAGAAATATCCTTTTGGCTTAACGATATCCATAAAAAATATTTCATGTTTTCTATTTTTTAAATTGACAAACTCTCCTGTTCCAATAAGAGTTTTTATTTCATCTGTCTTTTTTAAAGGTTTTTTGGTTTTTAGATCAGCAGAAATATTCTCTTGAAAATTACTTGCCATATTGCACGAATATAATGCCCCTAAAAAAAATAAAACAAATGTTCTTCTGAGTTTTTGCATAAAACTAAAGTTATGAATATTTTAGAATTGCTTTCTTATTGTTATATTAAGAACTTTATGCCTATCATACCTTTGACCAGGTGTGTCTTTACTCATGGATTGATATAAAGTTAAAATTGTCCATTTTTTTTTCTGTGAGAAAAATCCAAATTCAAAACTATTTCTATAATTAATATTGGTATACGTTTTTTCTCGTGGAGAAAAATCATAAAAATTTCCACTTAAAGCAAAATCATGTGGCCTATACTCCTGTCGAGTTCCAAAATATAAACCTATTGAAGATTCTTTTATTCCAAAAGATACTTTTTGAAAAGGAAATTTTGGAGTCAGCCCAACTAAAAGTCCAGTTCTTCCCAAGAACTGGAGTCTGTGACTTGATATTTTCGAATAAATCTGAGAGGTAACATGAAAATATTTAGATAACCTAATGGTTTTATTTATCTGTCCAAAGACTCCAATTTGTATGCTTTGAGGTTGAGCTCCAGTCCATGTTAATTGTGGTAATTTTAAAAACGTTTTATGTAAAAAATTTTGAAATGTTTCTGCTAAAGAAGCATCCCCGGTCACTCCTAATTCAACCCCCCAACTGTAACTAGAGTTTTCACTTAAAAAATATTCTTTTTCATTTTGAATATAAAGCCAACCGCTATAGGGATAGTCTATTCTTGAAAGATCACTCGTATATCTCTGTGAAGGATGATAAATTTCTTGTCCCAATCGCCAGTGGTTTGCTTTATTTTTATTTCTTTTTCCATATGAGATAATTATTCCACTTGAATAATATTGATCTGTTAAAAAGTACAAATCATTGTCAACAGATAATTCAATGTATGACTGGGAATGAATATTTAAAGTCGAAAACATAATACAGAAAGTCAAATAAATTAAAATTTTTTTCAATTTGCTTTTTATAATATGTTTATGTAAAATTGAGACATTGTTAAAATTATAACATCTTTCTATTAAAAAATAGAATATTGCTTAATGATGTTTTAAAAATTATTTTGCTAAAGCTATAATATGATTCGACTCGCATACTTTTCTGACCTTGATAACGTAAAAAAATTAACTGAATCCTGCGCAGAGGACATGATCTCTAGGAGCATCTTTCAATGGAATGAGCATTACCCTTCAAGAGCTGTTTTTGAAGAAGACATAAAAAACAAAGAATTATATGTTACTGAAATTAATAATATCATAGTTGGCTGTATCATGTTTTCAAAGTTAAAAGATGAGCTTTATAATACCGTTGACTGGCTCACCCCAGATGGAAACAACATGTATATTCACCGACTAGCTGTTCATCCCAGGAATCAAAAGACAGGTTTAGCGAAATTAATGATGGATTTTGCAGAAGAAGAAGCAAATAAAATGAACTGTATTTCAGTTAGACTTGATACCTTTAGTCAAAATCAGAGAAACTCAAAGTTTTATATGGCCAGGGATTACATTCAACTAGGAGATGTCTATTTCCCAAAACAAAGTGAGTTTCCATTTTATTGTTTTGAAAAAATATTAACCAGAAAGGACTGAAGTCATGAATAATATGATAAGAATTACTAAAGAGTTTAGCTTAGAAACTGGGCATGCACTTTATGGTTACGATGGGCTATGTAAAAATGTTCACGGGCACAGTTATAAACTATATGTAACTGTTTTAGGAAATCCAATACACGATCCTAATAATGTTAAGTTTGGGATGGTAATTGATTTTAGTGATTTAAAAAAAATTGTGAAAGAGGAAATTATTATTCCTTTTGATCATGCAACTGTTTTGAACTGTAGTTCACCTCATAGTGAACTAGCAGACGAAATGGAAGAAAAAGGAAATAAAATAGTTAGAGTAAACTATCAGCCAACTTGTGAGATGTTGGTTTCAGATTTCGCAAGTAAAATCCAAAATCGACTTCCTAAGGAATTACAACTCTACTCATTAAAACTCAGAGAAACGGCTACAGCTTTTGCTGAATGGTATGCTGATGATAATCAATGATCAATACCCAAACCCTTCCAGATCTTCAATATCTTTATCAAATTCCTCTAGCTTATATTTATCACAATTAAGGGGAATCTTAAGCACTTTGGGTTTAATAAAATCCTCTTTTGATACTCCTAAATCTGGTCTAAGGTAGACCTCTTTCATGAAACTTCCCCATATTGGTAATGCCATTGTTGCTCCCTGTCCAAATGCTATTTTCTTAAAATGAACCGACCGATCTTCTCCTCCAACCCAAACACCCGTTACAAGATTTGGCACAATTCCCAGGAACCAACCATCACTCTGGTTTTGGGTTGTTCCTGTTTTGCCAGCAATTGGATTATCGAAAACATAAGGATATCCAGTGATAGTGTTTTTATAAATATAGCTTTTCTTTTCAAGCCCTGAATGTCTTAGCCTGGCACCTGATCCTTGCTCTGTAACTCCTTTCATTAAGCTTATGGTTACATAGGCCGATTCTTCAGACATAACATCTTGCGTCTCGGGAACCGATTCGTAAATAGCCGTTCCGTTTTTGTCTTCTATTCTTGAAATCATAACCGGTTTTACATATATGCCTCTATTTGCAAAAGTGCCGTATGCTCCAACCATTTCAAAAAGACTTATATCAGGAGTTCCAAGCGCAATGGAAGGAACAGAAGGAATTTTAGATGTAATTCCCATTTTTCTAACTAAATTGATTACTGGTCTTGGTCCTACTTTATCCATTAATCTGGCACTTACGGTGTTTACTGAGTTTGCTAATGCGTTTTTTAAAGTTCGGTTCTTTCCATATTTGTCCCCTGCATTTTCAGGACACCATGCATCAATATTTCCGTGCTTCATTGGCTCGATACAAAAAAGACCATCTGGAAAAACATCACATGGAGAAAGTTTTAATTGATCAATTGCTGTTGCGTATAAAAAGGGTTTGAATGTTGAGCCTATTTGACGTCTTCCTTGTTTTACTTGGTCGTATTGAAAATGCTTGTAATCATATCCTCCTACCCATACTTTTACATGTCCAGTTTGAGGTTCCATTGACATCATTGAAGAGCGTAAGAAATATTTATAATATCTTATTGAATCAAGAGGAGAAATAACAGTATCAATTTCTCCCTTCCAAGAAAATATTGACATTGGTGTTGGTTCTTTAAAATGTTTCCATATCTCATCTTCTTCCCAGCCGGCATTAATTTTATTTCTCCAACGATCTGATCTGTATGCTGATCGCTTTAAAAGAGTATCAATTTGTCCTTTTCTTAAATCTAAGAAAGGAGCTGTTTTGTTTAATCTTTTAGAATTTTGTCTAAAAAATTCTTTTTGTAAGTTTTTCATGTGACTACGAACAGACTGTTCCCCAATACTTTGAAGCTGAGAGTCAATTGTTGTATAAATTTTTAGACCATCCCGATATAGGTTATATTTATCTCCATTTTGTTTTGGGTTTTTCTTTATCCACCCCCTCATAAACTCTTGTAGGTATGCTCTGAAGTATGTGGCCAGTCCTTCTCTGTGAGATTCAGGACTGTAATCTATTTCTAATTTTATTTTTGAAAGAGAATCAACAGCTTGATTAGATAAAAAACCATTTCTTTCCATTTGTTTAAAAACAATATTTCTTCTGCTTTTTACTAGCTCAGGTCTTCTTAATGGATTATAGTAAGATGAGTTTTTCAACATGCCTATCAATGTTGCTGATTGCTCTATCTTTAATTTTTGCGGAGTTGTATTGAAAAATATTTTTGCGGCAGATCTAATTCCGTCTGCATTATATCCAAAATCGTAAATATTTAAATACATAGCAATAATTTCTTTTTTGGTATACCTTCTCTCTAGTTGAATAGATAAAACCCATTCTTTAGCTTTTTGAGTAATTATCTCAGAAATATTTCTAGACCTAACTCCGACAAAAAGCTGTCTTGCTAATTGTTGAGTTATTGTACTTGCACCACCTCTTTTTCCTAAAAAAACTAATGCAGCAATTGTTCGTTTCCAATCTATTCCTGAATGAGAATAAAATCTTTCATCTTCTGTCGCAATAAGGGCATTTACAATGTTATCAGGCAGCTCACTAAATTGAATAGGTGTCCTGTTGTCTTCAAAATAATACTTTCCTAAAACAACTCCATCTGATGAAAAAATTTGTGTAGCAAGATTAGTTTTAGGATTTTCGAGATTCTGAGTATCGGGCATTTCTCCAAAATGACCCATTCCAGCCCCATAGAATAATAAACCCAAAAGAATAATTACTGAAAAAATAATTCCCCAAAAAACATTAATGGCTAAAGTGAATGGGTTTTTATTTGAATCACTCATTTTTCTCCTCGTTTAAAATTATACTTACTCCAACGCTAATGATTCCTGGCAATACTTTCATCCCATATTCATTTTGATTTTTTCTCATTGCATGTTTTAAAATAATTGAATACTCTGAATCACTCAAAAAGTCAAAATCTTCTTTCCAATTTAATAAACTTTCTTTTACATTTCCAAAACCTTTTCCTAGGAACTTTCCTGATTTGTCAGCCATTGAGTATTCCAGAGTATCAACGCTTATTTCCTTTCCGTTTTTTAACAACTTTGAAATTATGAAAATGTTAGAAAACGAATAATTGTTGTCATTTCGAATATTAATAAATATATCTCCATTCGTGTCTGGGGTTTTGTTAAAATTAAAGGTTGCTGAGTCCTGTATTTTCCACCCACCTGAGAAGTCTTTATAGTCTCCAAACCAAACATCATTTGAACAAGAGCAAAAAGTTATTAAAATAATTAAAAATAAGATTTTATTACTATTTTTAGTTTTCATAATACTTTTTGTGTCAGCGTAAAGATACAATATCTAGACACTGAGTTTATCTGTGAAATTTATTTTTTGAACTTTAAGAGTTCTGATCTACCTTTTCTAAAAATTTTATTACTGTTTTGAGTGCCTTTTCTTAACTCTTTTTGTTTCTTTATCGGCATATTTGTGATTTCTTCGCATGCAACAGAACAACAATGTTTGTTTTTTTCTGAACAACTGGAGCATTGAATAAATAGTAAATGACAAGCTGGATTTTTACAATTTACATGAACGTCACATGCAGCTCCACATTGATGACATTTGGAAATAATTTCTTGAGAAATTCTTTCACCTCGTCTTTCGTCAAAAACAAAATTCTTGCCTTTGAACTTGTTTTCAATATTTGTATTTTTTACTTGTCTAGCATATTCAGTAATTCCACCTTCTAATTGAAAAACATTTTTAAATCCTTTGTGTTTAAAGTATGCACTTGCCTTTTCACATCTAATTCCTCCAGTGCAATACATTAAAATATTTTTATCTTTTTTGTTTTTAATAATTGAATTTTCAATCACAGGTAATGAGTTTCTAAAAGTATCAACATCTGGAGTTATTGCCCCATTAAAATGACCTATTTCACTTTCATAATGATTTCTAACATCAACACAAAGGGTTTTGGGATCCTCTAAAAGATTGTTGAATTCGACTGCATTAACGTGCGTACCAATATTCGTGACATCAAAAGTTTCATCATTTAACCCATCTGCTACAATTTTGTCTCTTACTTTGATTGTGAGTTTTAAAAAGGACTTGTTATTATGCTCAACAGCAATATTAAGTCTAACGTTTTTTAAAAATAATATGTTATCAATCTTGGATTTAAAATCTTGGATTTTTTCAGCAGGAATTGAAATCTGAGCATTTATACCTTCATTAGCTATATAAATTCTCCCCAAAACCTCTATAGGGTTCCAAGTTAAAAAAAGGTGATCCCTAAAAAGTTTTGGATTACCAATTTGTGCATATTTATAAAAAGAGAGAGTTAGTCTGTCTTTTCCAGCAGATTCAATTATTTCTGAATGTTCCTTAGCACTTAATTTGTTGTACAGTTGCATGCTATACTTTTTTTAAGTTAAATTTTAACAAAGATAATCTTATTCTATATTATTATCTTTTTCTCCAATCAAAATGAGCTCAGTCTGCCTTCCGTTTACATATCTAAAACCCCTTGAACCAAAATATCCAGCTTCTTCAAGCATAATCCTAACTTCTTTTTTCCATTCTTTTACATAAACTTTTGTATTTAATTCAATAGCATAAACTGTTTCTGGTTGCAATGGACGCTCACCTGAGCCTGGTATTCCGTTTTGAGCATCCCACATTCCAAAAGTTGTGCCCGCGGAATGTCCAAAAAGACCTAAAGGATGAGTATAAATTTGAGGCTTATAGCCTGCGGTCGAAGCTTCATTTAAAGCTTTTTTAAGAGTTTGATTTCCAGTGTTACCTTCAACAAAGTTGTTTGTTAAATAGTCTTGGACTGCATTTCCATCTTTTAGGGCTTCTTGTAGAGCTTGAGGAGCAGTTTTCTCTCCTCTTCTGAGGACATATGCGAGCTCCTGACAGTCAGTGTTTAGTGTTAAATACGTTATGCCAAAGTCACAATGAAGTAGGTCTCCTGGAAGGATTGTGTCAAATTTTGATTTGCCATCAAAAGAATACATGTCGCTTGATTCATTTCTTTGAACATCAACTGTTGGGTGAAACCAAGTAGATAAGCCCATACTTCTTACTTTTTCTCGAAGCCACCAAACAACATCATCCGTAGTTGTGATCCCTGGAGTAATTACTTGTGTTGAAAATGCTTCCTTTATAATGTTATGAGTGATTAAGACTAATTGATTATATATAACCATTTCTCTTTTAGTTCTTGTTTCAATCCAAGAGACGGCTAATTGCTCAGAGGAAATTATTTTATTAGCTAAGTTTTTTGGCAATACGTTTATTAATTTATCAAAGTCAGTACGAACGAGTCCATCAGCTAATGCATAATTTTCAGAGGTATTAACTGCGATTCTTTTTGGGTTTTGAGATTTTATATATTTTGATAAAGCTTTCCATTGGCTAGGCTCTTTTTCTTTGTCCCAAACCGAAGGAATAAGTTTTCCAAATGGATATCTTGTAATTGCAGCTGATTTGAAAACTCCGTCTTTTAATGAAAAGACAATAATAGTTCGTCTTCTCGCATTTAACCATGTTGGAGGTAAAAAAGTCTTAACAATTGGATCTTCGTTATATTCTCTTGTTATTAAAACCCACATATCAATGTTGTGTCTTTCCATTAAAATGGGCAATAAGTTTTCTATTCGATCTTCTTGTATTTTATCAATAACAGAGGCCTGATCTTTTAAGTCTAATATGTTTTGAGACTGCAAAGAGATTGTGAAGAATAAAAAAGCTAAAAGTAAATTTGTTTTTTTCATAGTATTAAACTTAATAAAATTTTGTTAATAATCACTTTTATAGCTACTTGACCTAGACTAAAAGAAATATTACTTTAGCTAAAAACTAAACAAATGTCAGAAGATAACTCAGCAAAAATTAAAGCTTTACAATTAACATTAGATAAGTTAGATAAAACTTATGGGAAAGGGACTGTTATGAAGCTTGGTGATCAAGTAGTAGTTGAAACAGAGGCAATTTCCTCAGGGTCGTTAGGTCTTGATATTGCACTAGGAGTTGGGGGTTATCCTCGTGGAAGAGTTGTAGAAATTTATGGCCCCGAATCGTCAGGAAAAACAACCCTAACGCTTCATGCTATCGCTGAATGCCAAAAAAAAGGAGGTATTGCTGCTTTTATTGATGCTGAACATGCGTTTGATCGATCTTACGCTGAAAAATTAGGAATTGATATTGATGAATTGATAATTTCTCAGCCAGATCATGGAGAACAAGCTCTTGAAATTGCTGATAACTTAATTAGGTCTGGAGCTATAGATATTGTTGTAATTGATTCTGTAGCTGCTCTAACTCCAAAAAGTGAAATAGAAGGAGAAATGGGAGATTCTAAAATGGGGCTTCATGCAAGGCTAATGTCTCAAGCATTAAGAAAGCTGACAGCTTCAATAAGCAAAACTAATTGTACTGTTTTTTTTATAAATCAATTGAGAGAAAAAATAGGTGTAATGTTTGGAAATCCAGAAACAACTACTGGAGGTAATGCATTAAAATTTTATGCATCAGTTAGGCTTGACATTAGAAGGTCAACTCAGATTAAAAATGGAGATGCAGTTGTTATGGGGAATAAAACAAGGGTAAAGGTTGTTAAAAACAAAGTTGCCCCCCCATTTAAAACAACTGAATTTGATATTCTTTATGGGGAAGGAATTTCAAAGATTGGTGAGATAATAGATCTTGGCGTAAACTATGAAATAATTAATAAAAGTGGATCCTGGTTTAGTTATGGTGAAACAAGACTGGGTCAAGGTAGAGATTCTGTAAAAACTCTTTTAACTGAAAATCCAGACTTAATGGATGAGCTTGAAACAAAAATAATGGAATCAATAAAAGCTATAAACGCCTAGGCTATTTCGGGTGATTTGTTACTTTTTTCCAGACTTCGATCGCTTCTATTGCGGACTGATTTGGATCATTAATTAATTTGCCTTCAATGAAGCTTCTAGTTTCATTCATCACTTTTTCAAAATCTTTTTCTTCAAGTTCTGAAGTAGGGATTGGTTTAAAAATTTTTGCCCTGAGTTGTCCAGGATAACCATGAGTTGTATACCACGGGAATTTTCTTTTACAATCATAAAATACGATTGGAACAATAGGAAGCCTGTGTTTAATGGCAAGTTTAAATGCTCCATGTTTAAAACTACTTAAAAGATCTGTTTCAACTGTGTATTGTTTTTCTGGAAATATACAAACACTATACCCTTTTTTTAATTTTTCACTTGCCTGACCATAAACTGCAAATCGACTAACTTTATCACTTCTATCAACCATGATTGCGGCCCGCCTATACAAATATCCAAAAATTGGAATACCATCTAATTCTTTTTTCCCAACGAAAACAAAAGGTTTTTTAAAAAGTCTAAGCATAATCATAGGGTCAATATAACTTGAATGATTAGCCACAAATAAATATGATTTATCTTTTTCAAGGTTTGAATAATTGGTTTTCTTGATATGAAATCCCATCCCAATCAAAACAAAAGATGCCCAGACGTTTCTTGCGTACCAATAAACGATGTCATAACCATTAGGTAAGATAAAAATTAGGGGGGATATTGGGAAAATTAATATTACAGGAATCGAGCATAGAATGTAAAACCATAATCTCCAAAAAATCAACAAAATACGCCCCAATAGTTTCATGTGAAATTCATAAAGTCCCGAATATACAAAGGGTTCCTTTAAAATAAACTAAAGCTCTTAATAAAAAATTTATCTTTGCTTTAATATTTTAAAAATATGTCAAGAATATTAACTGGTGTACAATCAACTGGCATTCCTCATTTAGGAAATCTTTTAGGAGCTGTAATACCAGCTGTTGAGCTTGCTGAAAAAGTTGAAAATGAATCATTTTTATTTATAGCAGATCTACACTCACTTACTCAGGTCAAAAACGGGAAAGAGCTCAGAGATAATACTTTTGCCACGGCTGCTGCTTGGTTGGCGTGCGGATTAAATCCAGATAAAACATTTTTTTACAGACAAAGTGATATTAGTCAAGTAACTGAATTATCTTGGTATTTATCTTGTTTTTTTCCTTACCAAAGACTCACTTTAGCTCACTCTTTCAAGGATAAGTCTGAAAATATGTCTGATATAAACGCTGGTTTGTTTAATTATCCAATGCTAATGGCCGCTGATATTTTATTATATGACGCAGAATTAGTTCCTGTTGGTAAAGATCAATTACAGCATTTGGAAATGACTAGAAGCGTAGCCTCTAGATTTAACAATCTTATGGGTGATACGTTTATTCTGCCTAATCCTGTCTTACAAGAAGAAAGTCAATATGTTCCTGGTATTGATGGTAATAAAATGAGTAAATCTAAAAATAACACAATAAACATTTTTCTCTCTGATAAAGATTTAAGAAAGCAAATTATGAGTATTTCAACTGATAGTGCGTTGGTAGAAGACCCAAAAAACCCTGATAACTGTACTGTTTTTAAATTGTATTCATTACTAAGTAGTCCTTATGAAATAACTGAGTTGAAAAATAATTATTTGTCTGGTGGCATGGGTTACGGTACTGCAAAAACTATACTTTACGATTTAATACTCAAAAAGTTTAAAGTTGAAAGAGAAAAATTTAAATACTACAATTCTAACCCCAATGAGGTGTACTTTGCCCTTAAAAAAGGGGCTGAAAAAGCCAAGAGTGTTGCAGATAAAGTATTATTACGTGTAAGAAATAAAATCGGTTATTAAATCCGTCTTTAAATTCTAGGACGAGAAAATAAATTTGTTATTTTTGATATATGATCCTAGAACTATATATAAGAGATTTATTATTTAAATACGAATGCGTAACTGTTCCAGGATTTGGTGCTTTTTTGACAAGGTCCTATGGCTTTGAGGTTAACACTATTTCAGGGGAGTTTATTCCTTCTCGAAAAGAGATAACATTTAATAGCTTACTGACTAGTAATGATGGTGTTCTAGCTAATTATTTTGCAAAAAAACAAAAAATAAGCTATGAAAGTGCGATTCGCTTAATTGAAAAAGAAGCTGGTGTGTGGAGAAAAAAGCTGAACACCCAAGCGATACATCTAGACAGTCTTGGTAAGTTAATTCTCAATCAAGACAAAAGAATCGAGTTTAATCCTTATGGTAAATTAAATTTTGATAGTTCTGTTTTTGGCTTAAGTTCTTTTAGTAAAAAACCATTTTTGTCATCCAAAAAAATAGTCTTTATGCCCCAAAGTAAAAAAGTAATTGCACACAATTCTTTTTATAGATATGCTGCTGTAGGCTTAATTACTTTGGTATTATCCACCACCTCTCTTTATTTTGGAGATCAATATGTGTCTAATCAAAAACTATTAAATCAAGAAGTTGCTCAAGATGTGATTATAAATAATATTCAGTCTGCAACATTTGATTTAGGAAAACTAAATAGTGTATCACTTTCTGTAAGTGTAGTTAAAAAAAAGATTGTTCCTGAAATAAAAAACCCTCGCTACAGCATAATAGCCGGTACATTTAGAAATAAAAAGTATGCAAAAAGGAAAATTGAAAAATTGAAAAGAGAGGGCTATAAAGCCGCACTTGCCGAAATTAATCCGAAAGGAATGTTTAGGGTTGCATATGGGCGTTTCGAGTCAAAAAGTGAGGCAATAAAGTTGTTATATTTTTTAAAATACACATTAAAAAAAGATGCTTGGTATCTTATTGAAAAATAATTTATTTATATAACCAGAATGCTGGGTTTTCTGGCTTCATCCCTTTAAAAATGCTAAACTGTAAAATTGTTTTTCCAGTTTCATTATTTGTAAATATTTCTCCTAATTCCTCTTTTGAAGAAACTTTCTGACCTTTTTTTACAAAAACTTTTGAAAGATTTTTATAGGCTGTTATGTAATTTCCATGTTTTATTAAAATTGTTGGATTGCTGTTTTTAAAAGACAGTATAGACATAACCTCTCCGTCAAAAACTACTCTTGCGTTGGTTTTTGACTCTGTTGCTATACTGATTCCGCTACTCTTGATTTTGGTCGTTTTAACAACGGGGTGGGGCTGAGTCCCATAACGCTGAATCACTAATCCCTTTATAACTGGCCAGGGAAGACTGCCTTTATTCAATTTAAAATTTTCTGCTAATATTTTTGCTTCAGGAGTTAATGAAAAAAAGTTTGAGGTTTTTTTCCCAGCCTTTTTATTAGAAAGGGCAATTGCTTCTCTAATAAGCTTTTCAATTTCTAAATCAATTAAATTTGCTTGAACTTGTCTTTTATTAATTTGAGTCTCAAAACTTCTAGACTTTTTTTTAAGAGATTTCAAAATCTTTTCTTTATTTAGTTCCTCTCCAATCAAGCTCCTGGTTATAGTCTTATTTTCTGAGACTAACTCTTGTCTTTTATTTTTCTTATTTATTAAATCTTTGTTTAGTTCCTGAAGGTTTAAGGTTTGATTTGTGATTTTTTCACCTTGTTTTTTTCGATACTTATTGTATTGTTTGAGGTAGTCAAGTCTTTTATATGCCTGAAGTAAACTCTCTGATGAAAAAATAAACATTAGTCTATTTTGCATCGATTTACTTTTATACGAATTTTGAACCATCTGTGCATATTCTTGTTTTAGTTTTTTTAATTCCTTCCGATATTTATCAATTTCTTTTTGATTTAAATTTATTCTATTATTTAAAAAATTTGCTTGTTCGTTATTGACTCTAATCAGCTGCTTTCTTACTGATATTCTAAGTTGAATATTCTCAACTTCAGAAAGTGTTAATTTCTTTTGAGTTTTGTTTTTAAATAATAAATTATTTATTTGTTTTATTTCTTCCCTCAGTTTAACTCGTTGTTTTTCAAGTTTAATTTGTTTTACACTTGACTCATTTTGAGAGAACACACTAAGGTTAAATAATAATAATAAAACAATTACGTTTTTCATTAAAATCTGATTGGTGAATATCCTTCAGGAGTTTTAAAAGGAAAGGTTAAGTTGACTGGTATTTCTACTCTAGTATATTCTAATGTGATTTGAATGTTATTGTTGTTGTTCATTAATAGTAAAGAAATTTTACTTGGAATTAGATTACCATCAACTTTTTGAAAATCATCATAATAAATTATCAATGATTTATTCGTGCCTTGAAAAACAAACCTCTGTTCCTTTAAAAGAAAAGTAGAAGGATCAAAGAAAAAGATAGGCCTTAATATCTTGTTTTCAGATCTAGGAGAAATAACATATGAGTTGGGGTTTTTAATCTGTTCCCATTTTCCTTTTCTAATATCTATTACCGGTCTCCCAACCAATAGGTTCTCAAGGTTTTCATAACCTAAATCAACTCCCAAATACTCTTTAATTAGAGAAAAATCTCCCTCATAAAAGTTTTTTTGAAACTTCTCATAAAAAGAAATAGTGTTTGGAGTTATCAAAATTTTAGCAATAGGAATAAGCATAGTAGCGCTCAGCCAAATAGCCTTATCTTTTTCCATTCTAAGATTTACAACTAATTGCTGGCTTCTCTTTCCGTCGTCAAAAGTTACTTTTAATCTTGACCTTAATAACGATAGATTAGGTAGCGATGAGTGTAGGGTCTTTGTAAGCTCTTTGGTTTTAATATTTTTAATAGGTGCTTTGTTTGGCAAAACCTTCAAAGACTTACAGCTATTTAATATTAAAGATGAAAAGATGAAGAATATTAGTACTTGTTTTATATATCTCTGATCCATATTATTTAAGTTGAGAATAGTCTCCTAATGATACCGATTTGTAGTTATGATTTAAGTGCACGTTATTACCAATCATGGATTTTACTAATTTGGCGTTTTGAATTAGCGAATTGTTTTGGATTAGTGAATGACTAATTTCACTACTTTCCACTCGAGTGTTTTCCCCAATTGAAACTCCAGGACCAATTTTTGAGTCAATAATCTCAACTCCTTTTCCTATATAACAAGGTGGTACTATTTTTGAGTTTTTGAGTTTTACATCTGAAGAAATCAAATTAACATTTTCTCTATTTAAGATCTCCAGCATTTGAGTATTAGTTTCAATTGTTATTTGTGGATTTCCGCAATCCATCCAATGATCAACATTGCCACATGTAATAATGTAACCTTCATTTATCATTGATGTTATACCATCATTTATTTGGTATTCTTGGTAGAGTTTATTTTTAATATCTAAAGACTTTTGTAGTTTAGCTTTCAATATTTCAATATTTTTGAAATAATAAATTCCTATAGCCGCGAGGTCAGAAACGTATGATTTTGGTTTCTCGATTAGGCTTTTAACATGGTTTTTACTGTTCAATTCTAACACACCGTATGCTTCCGGGTTTTTAACTTTCTTTACCCAGATCATACCGTCAACCTCAGGGTTTATCTCTAAATCTGCTCTTATTAGGGTGTCTGCAAATGCAACAAAGGCCGGTCCTTGAAGTGATTGAGAACCACACATAACGGCATGTCCGGTTCCTAAGGGTTCTAGCTGCCTATATATCTTTGCTTTTGCTCCGATTCTTGTGGCTGCATTTTTTAGACTCTCTTCAATTTCTTTTCCAAAAAATGCAGGATCTCCTAAAATAAATATTACTTCTTCAATTTGAGATTTTACAGATTTTGATATTGTAGAAATTAGTTGGTGAACTATTGGAGAGCCTGCAACTGGTAACATGGGCTTTGGAACTGTAAGGCTGTGTGGTCTAAGTCTTGACCCTCTCCCCGCCATTGGTACAATTATTTTCAAGTTTTTTATTTTTATTTTCTATTTTCCTGTACTTCCAAAGCCTCCAACGCCTCTTGATGTGATATCTAAACTTTCTTTTAAATCCCATTTGACCTGTTCAACCTTAGCAAAAACAAGCTGTGCTATTCTATCTCCAGGATTAATAATGTAACTTTCTGAAGAAATATTTACCAAAATGACACCAATCTCTCCACGATAATCAGCGTCAATTGTCCCTGGAGAATTGAGAACTGTAATTCCATGTTTGGCTGATAAGCCGCTTCTTGACCTAACTTGAGCTTCATAACCTTTTGGTAAAGCTATTTTAATTCCGGTACCTATGACTTTTCTTTCAAGTGAAGCAAGTTTCACTTCGCTAGTCAAAACTGCTCTAAGATCAACTCCTGCGGAGGAAGTGGTTTCATACTTGGGTAATTCAAATGGGCTATTATTAATAATTGCTACTTTGGGCATACTTTGTTTTTTATAAAAATACAAAAAGCCGTATTTATCAGGCCCTAATTAAATGCTAATTTTAATTTGAAGTTAGTAAAGTTTGAATCTAATTTTCTAACTATTTAATGCTTCAGCTCCGCCAACAATTTCAAGTATTTCATTAGTTATTGAAGCTTGTCGTGCTTGGTTGTATGAAAGCTTAAGCTGGTCTCTTAGTTCTTCTGCATTATCCGTTGCCTTGTGCATAGCTGTCATTCGGGCTCCATGTTCACTTGCAAAAGAATCTTTTAGGGATTTTAGTAGTTGGGTTTTTAGTGCTTTTGGAAGTAATTCATTAACTATCTTCTCTTGTGAAGGCTCATATATGTAATCAATACTTTTCTTATTGTTGTCAGAATTGTATTCAGGGACTATTGGTAAATATGACTCCTTTGTAATAATTTGAGTAGCAGCGTTTTTAAAACGATTGTATATGAGTACAATGGAATCATATTTCTCATCAGAAAAATCTTGCATTATTAAATCTGCTATTGATGAGGCATTTTCATAATTAAGATTATCAAAGACATTATCATGAGAACTGATTACATCATATTTTTTTGACAATAAGTCTGTTCCTTTTTTACCAATTGATAAAATATCAATTTTCTTTTCTGGATTTTTCTTATAAATTTCGTTTACCGCTTTAATTATATTAGAATTGAAGCCCCCACAAAGTCCCCTATTGGATGTTATTGCAACAACTAAAATCTTATTAACTGGTCTTATTTTAACATATGGGTTGTCTCTGTCTCCACTTTCAAAAGATGAACTTAAATTTTGAATAAGTTCGGTTAATTTGTCTGAATACGGTCTCATTTGAGAAATGGCGTCTGTTGCTTTTTTTAATTTTGCAGCGGAAACCATTTTCATGGCACTTGTTATTTGCATCGTTGAAGATACTGATGAAATTCTATTTCTTATTTCCTTTAAATTAGCCATTGAATGTTTTTAATATTGCCCCGATATAGTTTGTGCAGTTTCATTTAAAACATCAATAGTTTGATCTGAAAGTTTACCTAATTTTAATTGAGATAAGACCTCGGGATGGTTTTTTTTCAAATGCTCTAAATAAGAAACTTCAAAATCTTTAACTTTTTCAACAGGAACAGACCTTAAAAGGTTTTTAGATCCTGCATATATTATGGCAACTTGTTCCTCAACTTTGAAGGGATCATTTTGGGCTTGTTTTAATATTTCAACATTTCTTTTACCTTTTTCGATTACATTCAATGTGGCGGAATCTAAATCAGATCCAAATTTTGCAAAAGCCTCTAGTTCTCTGAATTGGGCTTGATCAAGCTTCAATGTTCCCGCAACTTTTTTCATTGACTTAATTTGAGCGGATCCACCCACTCTTGAAACTGAAATTCCGACGTTAATTGCAGGTCTTACCCCTGAGTTAAAAAGATCAGATTCTAGAAAAATCTGGCCATCAGTAATAGAAATAACATTCGTAGGGATATATGCTGAAACATCCCCCGCTTGAGTTTCTATTATAGGAAGAGCAGTTAACGAGCCACCCCCTTTAACCTTGGATTTGAGAGAATCTGGAAGATCATTCATTTCAGAGGCAATACTATTGTCTGATATTACTTTTGCTGCTCTTTCAAGTAATCGAGAGTGAAGATAAAATACATCTCCAGGATATGCTTCCCTTCCCGGCGGCCTTCTTAGTAACAATGAAACCTCCCTATAGGCAACTGCTTGCTTTGATAAGTCATCATAGATTATCAAAGCTGGCCTTCCCGTATCTCTAAAATATTCTCCAATTGCTGCCCCAGCAAAAGGAGCATAGACTTGCATTGGGGCCGGGTCAGATGCATTTGCGGCAACTATAGTGGTATATGCTAAAGCTCCTTTTTCTTCTAAGACTCTGGCTATCCCGGCTACAGTTGAAGCTTTTTGTCCGATCGCAACATATATACAATAAACTGGCTCTCCAGCATCAAAAAATTCTTTTTGGTTAAGAATCGTATCAATACAGACCGTTGTTTTTCCTGTCTGTCTGTCACCAATTACAAGCTCTCTTTGCCCTCTTCCAACAGGTATCATTGCATCAATAGACTTTATTCCTGTTTGCATTGGCTCATTAACTGGTTGTCGGTATATAACTCCAGGCGCTTTTCTTTCAAGAGGCATGTCGTATAGATCACCATTTATAGCACCTTTTCCGTCAATGGGGCTACCTAAGGTGTTAACAACTCTTCCAACTATTTCTTCCCCAACTTTTATTGAAGCAATTCTTTGAGTTCTTTTGACTGTGTCTCCCTCCTTTATTTCTTTTGAAGGTCCTAATAAAACAATACCTACATTATCCTCCTCTAGATTAAGTACCATTCCCTCAAGGCCACTGTCAAAGGAAACTAATTCCCCATACTGAGCGTTAGTTAGTCCAAATACTCGAGCAATTCCATCTCCTACCTCAAGCACTGTGCCTATTTCATTTAAGTCTAGTGCGGAATTGTATCCTGCTAGTTGATTTTTTAAAATTGCCGATACTTCAGCTGGTTTAACTTCTGCCATAATATTTTATTTAACTATACTTCTGATTTTGTTAATTTATTACTTAATGCCTTTAATTGATTAGTTACACTTGCATTGAATTGTAAGTCTCCAACATTTAAAATAAAACCTCCAACTATTGAAGGATCAATTACATTTTTTAATTGAACTTGAAAATCAGTCATTTGTTTTACTTTATTTAAAACTTGCTTTATTGTTGATTCGTTAAGTGAAATAGCCGAAATAACCACAGCAGTAATTTTTCCTTGAGATTTTTGATATCTTGATATATAATTTTCTGCTACCGCTGATAACAAATGGAGTCTTCTGTTTTCTGATAAAAGAGATATTATCGATTTTGTCTCATCATTAATTGAATGAAAAATATCAATTATTGTTTTGAATTTTAATTGATTCGGTAGTACCGGGTTAGACAATAAACTTCTCAATTCTTTAGAATTGGAAACAGTCAAAAGAATATCCTTAAAATCTTGCTCTACTTCCTTTGCTTTGTTTTTGTCAAACGCATGCGCTAGAGAGGCTTTTGAATATCGAATTGCTGCCCTGTTTACCTTCATCAATTTCTAAAGTTTAGTTTCTTTAAGCAATCGCTCAATTAATTTATTTTGCTTATCCTTATCCTCTAGTTCAGAATGAAGAACTTTTTCAGCCATTTGAATAGCTATGTCGGCAACTTGGGTCTTAAGCTCCTGAATAGCTGCTCTTTTTTCACTTTCAATCGACTCATGAGCCTGCTTAATTAAATGTTCTGCAGAACTTTTAGCCTCTATCCTAGCTTCATCAATTATTTTTTGACTCGTGTTTCTAGCTTCTTTGAGCAAAGCCTCTCTTTCGGATCTTGCTTTTTTAATTATTTTTTGGTTGTCTTCGTTTAAAGATTCCATTTCTTTTCTGGCGTTGTCTGCTGAAGAAAGTGCTTCTTTGATAGAAGATTCTCTCTCATTTACCGAATCTAAAATCGGTTTCCAAGCAAACTTTTTCAGTAACAGAACTAATCCTACAAAAATAAGAAGTTGCCAAAAAAACAATCCAAAAGAAAACTCGTTTATTAATTTATCCATTTTGGTACTTTTTCGTAAGTGTTTTTATAACATTCTTGTTATACTGCAAATAATGCAGCGAATCCTATGCCCTCAACAAGAGCAGCCGCTATTAACATTACCGTTTGAATTTTTCCCGTAGCTTCTGGCTGGCGACCTATCGCCTCCATCGCACCTTTACCGATGTTTCCGATACCGATACCTACTCCTATTACTACTAAACCCGCTCCTACTATTGCTGGAATTTCCATATTTACTATTTATTTAAAATTATACATTAAGTTAAACTAAAAAATTTAATAATCATTGTCTTCATGATCGTGTTCCTCTACTGCAAAACCAAAATACAATGCTGATAATACTGTAAAAATATACGCTTGTAATACTGCCACTAAAATCTCAATAATAGAGATTGAAAAAGCTAAGATAAAAGATAGGCTTGATCCTAGCCAAGTTCTGAAAACAAAAATTAAGGATATAAGACTCATTAAAACAATGTGTCCTGCAGAAATATTTGCATAAAGACGGATCATTAAAGCAAATGGCTTAATCATGACCCCCAACAACTCTATGGGTGCAAGCGCAATTTTCATTGGTAATGGAACTCCTGGCATCCAAAAAATATGTTTCCAGTAAACTTTTTTTGCTGTCAAATTGGTTATTAGAAAGGTTATTAATGCTAAACAGAATGTTACAGCAATATTTCCTGTTACATTAATTCCTAATGGTGTTAATCCCAGAATATTCAAAAACCAAACAAAGAAAAACAGAGTGAGCAAATAGCTCATGTAATTTCTGTAGTGTTTTTCTCCAATGTTAGGAATTGCTATTTCATCTCTAACATACAATACTATAGGCTCAAAGAACCTTCCGGCTCCTGTAGCAACAAGATTGTTTTTTTTATATGAATCTGCAAGTCTCTTGAATAAAAAAAACATAAATAAAGAGGTGAACATTATGCTCACTACTCCTTTTGTAAGAGAGAGGTCTAAGGGGGCAATATTTACTGGATGGTTAGACTCGTCATATTGAATGAATCCTTTTGAGTCCGTTTTATATATTTTATTGTGTTCTAGCTTGTAGAAGTTTTCACCCACCTCCGCGACACTTTCACCATGATGTAACTTTGAAGAAGAAAATATTTTAAAACCATGATCCCATAAAATGACTGGAAGCGGAATTCCAAAATGAATTTTTTTTCCTTCATTATTAGTATAAGAAAGTAAGTTGAAATCGTGTGAATCCTGAAGATGATGAAGGATATACTCTTTTATTTCTGATTTTTGATCTCCCGTTTTGGACGAAGTGTCTTTGAGATCGTTAGCGAATAATGGATAAACTCCAAAGAGCAGTAAGGAAAAACTTATCTGATATATATATTTTAGCATATTTAGCGTAAAAATTTATTTGTTTTTTGCGCATTGCAAATGTAAGTCATTCGCAAAAAATATTAAAGCACTTTTATCATATATTTTAATTTTAGATATCTGCTGTTATTCTTTTGAGTTTAAAAACTTTGAAAGCTCGTAAGTTTCAATTAATAAGCATGTGAAATAGGGAATGAAAAAAGCTGAAAGTTCTGTTTTAGAAATTATACCATCAAAAGTAAATTTTGGATATAGAAAAAGTAAAAATAAAATAAATTTTAAAACCGTTCCAATGCAATAAAATAGAATTGAACTTAAACTAATTGATTTAGAGAAAAAATAAGTGCCTGAATATATTACTTGCGCTAGGATCAAATTAAAAATATAGGATATTATAATATTTTCTGACCAAAAGAGGTCAAAAAAATAATAAATAATCAATATATGAAAGGAAAAAAGAGGCAGTAAAAAGAGAGAGAGTGTAAAAAAGAATTTTAGAGAAACTCTGAGCATTTAGATCTATAAATTAAGATTCTTACTTTGTTTTTGTATTAAATATATTATTATAATTAATCCCAGTGATGATGATAAAATAGTGGGCAGTTTGTTTTCAAATAAAAACTTCGATTCAATCCATAAACCAAAACGGATCATTAGATACATTAACACCCCTATTTGAAAGGCAAGGCCAGAAAAGACAAGCAGCCTATTATGCTGTTTTTTCATGATTTTTTGAGAATTCAGAAAGTGGCTTAACCTGTTTATTTTCTTGAGATTTCATTGAACAGTTAGCGTTAAAGGTTGCTCCTGATTCAACAATAAGCTTGCCGATAAGAACCTCTCCCTCAATATTACTTGTTGCTTTTAAAAAAAGTATATTTTTAACTTTTAATGAGCCCTTGATTTCACCCTCTACATCAGCAGTTTCACAATCTAAATTACCATTAACCTTTCCTTCTTTTCCAACTATAATCTTACCTAGGGTTTTAATTGTACCCTCTAAAACACCATCAATCCTAAAATCAGCTTCAGATACTATATCTCCTTTAAATTTTGTACTCTTTTCTATTCTACTGTATTGACCGTTAATGTCTGAGTTTTTCATAATACTTTTAATTTGCTACTGGCCACAATTTTTCTATAAAAATTTTGCGATATTTAGAGGATAAAGCTACAAAATTATTTGAATCTAATAGTTTTAATGCGCTCTGAGGTAATGTTTTCCTTACGCTGTCTATTTCGAGCTTAGATTTTATGCCATGAATTACAATAAATTGGTAGTCAGCGTTATAAATATCATTTGTTAACTTCCATTTTCTTGTTTTAAGTTGATCAATATTAGTGTTTAAAATTTTTATTAATCTATTATGGTCAAATTTTGAATCTATCTCATATGGAAGTATCCACTTAAACTCTACTAGCGTTTTAGTTTGTTTTTGAAAGCTAATGTTGATATTATCTAAATCTGATTTTGCTTTAATGGCTATTTTAGAATTTGGGAAATCTTTGATGATTTCTTCCAGCTCTAATTTTAAAATATTTTTTCCTTTTAATCTTCCTAGTGCTTGAGCCCTTATTAGCAACACTTTGGGCTCCCATTTTGAAGCTGCTAATAATACCTTTATATTTTCTATCATCGTAAGTGCCTCCGAGTATTTTCCTTCTAAGTATGTGTTTAATACCTTCAAATATAATGACTTAGGAGTTTTTAGTTCTCCTTGTATGTAGTTTTCTGGATCAATAAGAACCTTGGAATAAATTGATTCTGGATATTGATTAATTAATTTGATTTTATAATCATTTGCCAATTTATTAGAATCCTCAAAATAAACCTTATACAAGTGGTATAGTGCGGGGGAAGCGAAGACAGAAGATGTGCTCTTTTCTGTTACATATTTCAAGTTTTTAATAGACAATTTCTTATCCTTATATTTCTCTTTGTATATAAGGCCAAGCTTCAATGCTGCTTGATGATTTTGATTTATTAAACTATCTTTTATGCCAGGAGATTTTGGTATTTGATTTAAATAAAACTCAACAGACTCAATCTCGATTTTTGCAACTTTAAACTCTTTGCTTTTTTTGTCCTGCAAATTAGAGGTGTTTTTAAATTGGGCCTGAACTTTGTTTCTCCAGTTGTCAATATTTGGTCTTTTTCCCCATGTTGAAGTGAAGTTTTGTTTCCCTTTAAGAGCTAAACTTGGATTGTAAAAATAAAATGATGCTTTGGGTTTTCTTTTTAAAAACGATTTTCTTTTTTTTTGTTGACTAAGTAATTTAATCTTGTCGAGCTCTGAGTTTCTTTTGTTTATCAGAAATTCTCTAAAATAACTAATTTGATCTGCCTTATTTAAGCTTAAAAGACTTAATAAGCTGTCTGTTTTTTGGAATTGATTTTCATAAAAAATGACATCCGAAAGATTGTCTCGCTCTCTTTGAGTTTTAATTTTAGTGATACTTTCTGAGGCTAATAGAGGTATCAAACTGTCTAAGTAGTTTCCTGTAAGGCCATATTTTTTATTTTTAAAATTAAGATTTGCCATATCCCTATAGTTAACTTTTCGGGTAGGATTGTCAATTCCTTTACTTTGAAGAGACTTTTTAAAGTATACCATGACTAGGCTGTCGTTACCTTTTAAAGAATAGTAATTCCCAATAGCCCTATTTAAGCTATGAGAAAACATTTTATTTTCATAGACTTTTAATAACTTTTCTATTTCCTGAACAAATGGAATCTCTTGATTTTCATTGGAAAGTCTTAATGAATTAATTTTTGAATTAATCCAAAACTTTCTTTGTACTTGCCAATTTAATTCAACTATTGAATTATAATAATAAAGGGCCATCTCTTTTGAGCCTTTTCTTTCAAAAAGCTGCGCAGCAATATATGCGTACCTTACTTTTTGTGTTAAGTTTTTCTCGTGATTTGCCGCTCTAACCATGTAATAACTTGCTGAATCAATTTCCCTCAGATTAATGAAAGCCTGGGACAACGTCGCATTTGATTGACTATAAAACTTGTTTTTGCTAATAAGTTGTCTTGCTAGCGGCCTAAGGTTGTTTATTGCTACTTGATTGTTTTGTAATCTAATGTTCGTTTTTTCCCTCCAAATTCTCCCTTCAATATATACCGACTCATCAGTGCTATTGTCAAGTAGAAAGTTAAATGCCTCTATTGCGGGGAAAAATCTTCTATCGTAATACCTTGCCTTTCCTAATAGGAGGTATGCTTCATCAATATTTGAATTTTTTTGAGCCCCCTCAATACTCATTGAGTGTTTTTGAATAGCTTTAACTGCTTTTTCTTCCGCCCTATTAAATCCCGGAACAATAGTATTGTCGTCAAAACGTTCTCCTTTTAAAAGAATAGGATCTGTTTTAATTATTTTAAAAAAATCATCCTCTATGGTTGCATTTAAAATATCTTGTCCGACCGAAAGTGATTCGTTTCCGTTAAATACAACATTATATTTGGTGTTTAGGCTATGGTACTGTCGATTAAGAAATCGATTTTTTTGGGTAGAGCATGCCGCCAATAGAAGGAAAATAATAATAATAAAATAAAATATCCTTCCTAGATGTTTCAAAATACGTTTTTTATAATAACTGAATAAACTACCTTTTATTATAAATTAAAGGAGAGATTTAAAGAGTAAAATAGTCTTCAAGCTGTTTAAGTGTCTCTTTATTGGTCTCGATGTCTTTAATGATTTTTCCTTTTTCAAGTAAAACTATTCGATTACACACCTCAGTAACATGACTTAAGTCATGACTAGAAATTAAAAAAGTAGTTTTATTGTTCTTTGAGAGATTTTGAATTAATTTTTTAAGTAGAATTTGTGAGCTAGGATCTAAGTTTGAGAAAGGTTCATCAAGAATTACCAGCTCAGGTGAACCAATTAGTGAGGATGCAATCCCAACTTTTTTTTGATTTCCTTTGGATAAGTCTCTAATATATTTTTTTTGGCTTAAAACTTCATCTTTAAAAAAATCCGAAAACTTTTCCAGCCACGATTTTAAAGCTTCCTTATTAACACCTCTTAATTCAGCTATGAATTCAAAGTATTCTTCAGGAGTCAGATAGCTAATTATAAATGTACTGTCAATAAAAGCGCTGGTTTTTTCCTTCCACGATTCATCTTTGGAAACTTCAATGCCTTGGTTTAATATCTCTCCTGAAGTTGGTTCTATCAAGTCTAAAAGCAAACTAAAAAGAGTTGTTTTTCCAGCTCCATTATTTCCGACAAGTCCAAAACAGGATCCTTTGGAGATACCAAGACTTGAAATATTTAGTACTTGATCACCAGAGTATGTTTTTGTTAAATTTTCAATTTTAATCATTTTAGTTATTTGTGTTATAAGCTTCTAGTGTTTTGTATTTCTGCTTTTTATATACTTTTTCAATTTGATTGATTATAAAACTATGTAAAAAAAATGCCAAAAGTCCAGATAGTCCAATTAGTAAGATGCCGACTTGTTCACTGAACATTGTTTTTCCTAACCAATATATTAAAACTGGAAGGCCCATTTTAGGGAGAACAAAAAGAAACTGGGTTAAACTGTAAGCCTGTGTGTTTTCAAAAGCTTTTGCTTTTATATTTAATTTGATTGGACTTTTATTTAGCACTCCGGACAAGAGAGTTATATATCCACCCAGTCCCATATTAAAAAAAGCTCCTGCTACTATCATGCTATATATTTTTAATCCATAATAAAGGTATGGCAGGGATAAAATCGTTGCTATAACTGTTGCTGTAATCATTAATACTAGTTTGGATTCTAAATATTTTCTGTAAGAAAGATTTTGTGTCATTAAAAGTGAATAGTATTCACTATCCCAAGAAGGCACATATTGTCCAAAGGTCATCATGAAGCCTCCTGTTATAAAAATAGATGCAAAAACTAATAATGTCCCAGTTTCATTATAGAAGGAAGGGGTGAAAAATATAATTCCATAAAACAAAAAGAAAAAAGACATTAGTATTACTTGTTTTGCTCTGACATTTCTTAAAATCAGTCTTATATCGTTTTTAATTAAGACTCCTAATGAACCAAAACGATCTAAAAATGAAAGATTTTTCCCTATTAATTTTTCTTTTCCTTTTGAGAGAGCCTTATCCAGATAGCACTGTTTAATTAAAAAATTAAATAATAAGTAATACGATAATATTAGAATTGAAATAACAATGAAAATCCAAATAGGGTCACTGTAAACTTTGTCAAGAAATAATCCAAAAAATGAGAAAATATCAAAATAGTCAAATCTCTGAAGACTATATAAAGAAACTACAGTGACTATAATTATTTTTAAAATTGAACTATTTTTATTGACTAGAAAAACTAAATTATTCAATATCCATGTAATCATTTGTAGGCAAACCCACCAAGAAAAAGCACCAAAAATGCTTCTTCTTGAAAATTCGACTTCATCCCCTGGACCTCCTGAAAAAATAAAAACGATTGCAAATGGTAAAAACCAAAATATTGGTGAAGAATTATAAATTGAAAAAGTAGACTTTAGTATTGTATTTAGAATTATTTTTTTTTTAGTTATTGGAGTTATTAATAGCTGTTGTATTTCGGTCGATGGAAGAGATTGAAAAAAATATCTGAATACAAATCCCAAAACAAAATAATATAATAGATAGCTGTTTACAATTGATAAAGGGGATTGATCAGGAAATTCTTTTTCTAGTAGAAAAACAGAAATTCCGCTAAAAAAAATAGCTGCTAATGAAAAATATATTATAAAAAAACCTATCAAAACTTTAACCCCTAATTTTGCACCAAACTGAGGCGCTCTTGAAAATTGTTTCCATTTAAGTTCAATAAATTTTGTGTTCATGATCTAAATATACCAGATTAATTGTGATTTACAACCATCTTTATTAGTTGTTTATGCTCATTTTATTTGTAAAAATGATTTAATTTTGTTCTCGTTATTTAATTTAATCTTAATGTCTGATTTTAATTTTTTAAAAGTTGCGAAAGTTGACAGACTTACTAGAGACTCTGTCGCTCTATCTTTTGAGGTTCCAAATGAACTCAAAAAAGACTACGGTTTTATTTCTGGACAATATCTTACTTTGGAAGTCGTCATTAATGAGCTTAAGGTTAGAAGATCGTATTCAATATGTTCCGGCCCCAGAGAACTCCTAAAAGTTGGAATTAAGAAGGTTAAAGGAGGGCTTTTTTCTAATTATATAGTTGACAAAATTCAAACAGGAGATTTGATAAGTGTTGCTATTCCGCAGGGGCGGTTTTTGTATAACTCTAAAGGTGACAAAGAGCTCATAACCGGAATAGCTGCCGGTAGTGGAATTACACCAATTTTATCAATAGCTAAGCATGTTTTAGATGCAAATAATGAAAATGAATTTAGACTTATCTATGGAAATAAATCACTGTCTAGTGAAATGTTTTACCAGGAGATAGAGTCTCTTAAGGAATTGTACCCTAGTCGATTAAAGGTTGTTAATGTTTACAGTCAATCCAACGAAAAACAAGGAATGTATGGAAGGATTGATATTTCAATTATAACATACTATAGAGAGAAATATAACATTGCCGACAAATATTATATTTGTGGCCCAGAGTCAATGATTAATTCGATTTCAGATGTTTTATTAAAAGAAGAAGTTCCAAAAAACAAGATTTTTTATGAATTATTCACTGCCAGTAATATTAGTGTCATTGAGAAGTCTAATGCAAGAGTTTCAAAATTAGATATTGTTTATGATGGAGAAACTTATTGTTTAGAAAACGTATCTGGAAAAACAGTATTAGAGGTGGCGATTCAGAATGAAGTTGATGTGCCATATTCTTGTCAAGGTGGAGTGTGTAGTAGTTGTATTGCAAAAGTTGTTGAGGGTGGAGCTAGAATGAGGGCTAATCAAGTTCTCACAGAAGAGGAAGTTGAAGAAGGTATAATACTGACCTGTCAAGCGGAGGTAAAAGAAGATTATGCTAAAGTTGATTTTGACGACATTTGATTTCATTGTTTTTCCAAAACTTCCAGTGCTCTTTCAATTACTGTTTTTGGGGAAATAGTCCTAAAAGCATTTTCATACCCCTTGGGTATAGTTTTTCCATAAATAGAGGTAGGTATCGATGGATATTTATCTCGATCTGAACAAATTGAATTATTTTCTGGCTGACCAAAAGGTGCAAATCCTGCATAAGGATGTGTCTGTCCCCAAAGAGTAATTACTGGTATTCCAGCATTTGCAGCTAAATGCCCGTTCAAACTGTCCATGCTAATCATAAGATCTAAAAAAGGAAAAGCCATAAGCTGCTCTTTAAAATCTAATTCTTTTGAAGCATTCCAACAATTTGAGTACGCTTTTGTCCATACCGCTAAGAGAGCTTCTTCTTTTTTCCCGCCTCCCAATAAAAATATTTTGTAATCTCTCTGTAAAAAAACTATGACCTGTTGCATCAGGTCTAACGGGTATGTTTTTCCGGAAAAAGATGCAAAAGGTGCTATTCCTATCCACTTTTTTTTATCAAGATAAAATACTCTTTCGAGTTTTTCTGGTAATGAATTATTGTGAGAAAATTTATTTTTGGTGATATCGATAGGAAATCCAAGTTTTGAAAAAACTTTTGAGTACCTAAACACTGTTGGAGTTAGTGGCTCAAAGTGTTTATTTTTTAACCTTGTTAGTGCTTTTTTTTGTCTTCTACCTTTATCGATACTTTTAACTTTGTAGCCCAAAAGCCTAAAAAGCAAGCTTATTAATCTAGTTCTAAGGACATAATGAAGATCAGCTATGTGAGTGGGGTTTAGTTTTTTGAGAGCTTTAAAAAGCTTAAAAACTCCTATTAAACCTATATAATCCTTTTCAATATCAAGTGATAGAAAATTAATGTTTTTAAATTCATCAAATAGCGGGGCCATTTTGGGGCGACTTGCCACGTTAAATTTAATATCTGGATACTGATTTGACAACGATCTAAGTACTGGTATCATAATTGCTACGTCTCCAAGAGAAGAGAAACGAAGTACCAATACATTTTTAACTCGTTTCATCCAACTATTTAGACCCTTTGTAAAGAACCGGATTTAATTCTTCATCATTATACATTTTCATTTGCTTGTAAACCTTCATGTATTTTTTGCCGCTAAAAATATTATCTAGTAGCGAGTCTATTGCGTTTGACAAGTCTGTTTTTTGCTCTAATAAAACATCTAACTTGTTTTGACATTTAACTGTGTGATTTTTTGAGGCATCTGTTCGGTCGACTTCTTCTTGCATGTGATATATTTTAAGAGCTAAAATAGAAAGCCTATCTATCGCCCAGGCGGGGCTTTCAGAATTTACTTCTGCATTATTCAAAACAACCGTGTCTTTATACTTGTTAAGAAAATAGCTGTCAATATATTCTACCATATCTGTTCTGTCCTGATTAGATGCATCAATTTTTCTTTTGAGATCCATTCCCTTTTTGGGATCAATGTTTGGGTCTCTTATTAAATCTTCGAAGTGCCACTGAACAGTATCAATCCAGTTTTTTCTAAATAATAGGTGTTCAAATGTGTTTTCAGAAAAAGGGTTTTTAAAGACTTGATCTACTGTGTTTAGAATATGGTATTGATCAATAGACTTTTTAAAAACTTCAAGTGCTTTTTTACTTATTTTATTCATATTCACGAATTCAATATTATTTAAAAACTATGTCGGAACAAATATACCATTTGCTTTACGGAAACAAAAAAGGGAAAGTATTGAATATTGAAAAAAACAACAATACGAGCAAAAATGCTTCTGCGAAAAGTGTTTTTTTTAACCTTCTATGAAAAAGACTTAATCCATAAACCGTTGATGGAAGTATAAGAATCATGGCTTCCTGCTTATTGATAAAGTAAACTAATATCAGGTGTGTTGCAAAAATACCTATTCTTGAGTAATGTGAATTTCTCTCTAGCTTTGATAGTTCAATTGTTTTGGCAAACACAAATGTTAAAACTGATGTAAAGACTAGTATAATTAAAAACTTCCCCTCTAACCCTTTAGCATCTAAAAAGTAAAAATTTTCTTTTTTATTTAAAAATTCATAGAAAGCTACGTCGATTAGAAAAAAAGCTTTTATTGTTAAAGCTAAACTTCCAGAAACTACAATTGGCATAATGACTACAAATAAATTACTCAATTTAAACTTTCCAATTGGAATAAATAAAATAATTATAAGTATTGTATAGGCAAAAAAGTATGGTATTAAAATAATTGAGACACTCATTTGTATTCCAATCTTTAATAAAGATTCTTTATCTAAATCAGGGGTTTTTAAAAACTTTGTGAATGCCATAAACAATAATAGGGCTCCAATAATCCATCTAAAATTAATTATTTCGTGCGGCATAAAAGAAAGTACAGCTGGGAATATGAACAAATGTATTGATGACCTTTCCAAAACATTAAAGTCTTTTGAGGCTGATTGATTTATCATGAAGCTATTTAAGTAATTATAAAAACCTATTAAGGCCACGAAAAAAAATAAATAGTATAATTTTCCTTGAGTTAATGGTGAGTTGTAATTTTCTATTACCTTAAAATAAATAATACATGCCAAAAATAAATTTGAAAAAACAATCAATAAAAAAGAAGATTTGTTGTATAGCTTGGTGAGCATAGTCTGATTTGTTACATTTGCAATATAATCTAATTAATTATGAAAGAAATTTTTGAGAGTATTGCTTACTTATTTGAAAAAATTCTCTTTTTGCCTTATAATTTTCTCAGAAATTTGGAGCTAGACAATTGGTGGATAGCAAACTCTGTGTCTTGGCTTTTCTTGTTTGTGGGAATATGTGCAGGTGCTTATTGGATTTCTCAACTAAGAGATTTCGATAAAAGAGGAGAAGAAAATAAAGACCCTTCTGCCCATTCTTTCTTATAAATCAAACCCTATATCTTTTCTGAAGTACTTTCCTTTAAAGTTGATTTTTTTGGCTCCTTTGTATGATTTCTTTAAAGCTTCTGACATGTTTTCTCCAAGCCCTGTAACTGTAATAACCCTTCCGCCAGCAGTAACAGTTTTGCTTTGTTTTTTTGTAGTTCCTGAGTGAAAAACTAATCCATCTTTAAAGTCTTTTATTCCCTCAATTTCGAAGCCTTTTTTATATTCATTTGGATATCCTCCTGAAACCAGCACGACAGTTGATGCGAATCTTGGATCAATTTCTAATTTTACTTTATCAAGTGTTTTGTTTGCTGTTGATTGAAAAAGAGTAACTAGATCATTTTTTATTCTTGGAATAACAACTTCTGTTTCAGGGTCTCCCATTCTAACGTTATACTCAATAACCTTCGGCTCTCCCCCAACGTTTATTATTCCAATAAATATAAAACCCTGATAAGGTAAATTATCTTTTTTTAAGCCTAGCAAGGTTGGGCTTATGATTCTATCATTAATTTTTTTTAAAAAATCTTTATTCGCAAACGGAACTGGAGAAATTGCCCCCATACCTCCTGTATTTAATCCTTTGTCTTTGTCGCCAATTCTTTTATAATCTTTAGCGGTAGGAAGTGTTATTCCTGTTTCACCATCAGTAAGCACAAAGCAGGATAGTTCAATTCCATCAAGAAACTCTTCGATAACTACTTTTTCAGAAGCCTGTCCAAACTTTTTGTCTAGCAGCATAGATTTAAGCTCTGATTTAGCATCTCTTAAATTATCGATTATTAATACGCCTTTACCTGCAGCCAAGCCATCCGCTTTTAAAACATATGGCGAGCTCATGGTTTCCAAGAAACCATATGCTTTTTCAATATTCTCTGAGGTAAACTCGGAATATTTAGCTGTTGGGATATTATGTCTATTCATAAAAGCTTTTGCATAAGACTTGCTGCCCTCAAGTCTTGATGCTTTACTGTCTGGTCCTATTAAATTTACTTGTCTTAAATTATCGTCTGATTCAAAATATTCCTTAATACCCATAACCAATGGGGCTTCGGGACCTACTATTACCATATTAATTTCATTCTTTATTACCGCTTTTTTAATAGCCTCAAAATCAGTAGGAGAAATCTCAAGATTGGTTGCTATTTCCGATGTACCAGCGTTTCCTGGAGAAACATATAAATTTTTACATTTTGGGCTTTGGGCGAGTTTCCAGCAAAAAGTGTGTTCTCGACCTCCAGATCCGATAACTAAAATATTCATTATAATAATTTTTTCAAATATAAGATTTTACTCATCCTCACTAAAGAATTGGTCAACCTTTTCTATTAGGCTATTAGAGGCTTCTTTATGGTCTCTTTTTGGATATATTTCTTCTAGATTTAAATTCTTTAAATCACTTGTTTTACAACAATAAAAATACTCAGACAGCCCTTCTAGTCTACTTTTTTGATTAATATGATTATACCCATCCGTTAAAAAAATCACTTTTGCGCCTAAAGAAATTGCTGGAAGTGCGGTATGAATTCTGGACGTAATTACCAGTTTAGATTTAGAGATAAGATCTAGTTGTTTATTTGCTAAAGAAAAAATTTCCATTTGAGTCTTTCCTGTTGTCTCAATTATTTGAGATTCTTTTATTGCCTTCGAGTGCTTTTGATTAGAAATGAACTCATCGAGATTTTTTTTTGATTTTTTATAGACGAGATTTTTTTTTGGGTACTTAAAAATATTTAAGAAAAAATTCTTTGTGCTGATTTTTGGATTCATTCTGTCCAGCGCACTCAGAACAAGAATGCCTTCTTTTTTTTGAGTATTATTGTTTTGTAATGTAAGCGTCAAACAGCCTGAAAAGTATGTTTTAACTCCCTTTTCGGATAAAATTCTTTGAGTATAATAATCTCTACAACCTATAGGCTCATGTTTTTTAAAAAATTCAATTCCCTTGTCGGAAAGCATATTTCTTTTTGCTGTGGGGTTTATGTGAAATGATATAAATAAGGGATTTATTTGTTCTGATGGCGGCCAGTTTTTGGAGTTTTCCATAAACCATCCGTTCATAATTAAATTTATTTTTGGCCCAGAGTAGATGTTTAATTTTTCTCTATCAAGACAAACAGAATTCGAACCCGCTAATTCTTTTGCGGCAATACTTTGAATATAATCTCCTAAGTTATTAGATTTTGAATAGGATAAAAACCCGGATCTATTTTTGCTAGTTTTCATATTTTACGTAACTCCTTAATTCTCTTTTTTTCATTGAAATTGGCCATAATATGTTTACGAGCCTCTTTGCCTAATTTACCATGATTTTTTCTTAGAAAGGTTTTAATCTTGCCAACCTCTTTAATACCGTTAAACAATAAGCCTGAATTGCCAATAGCTCTGGGTATCCCAAAAACAGCATTTCCGATTGGAATACACTCACATAACATTGCCTCACAAAGAGAGTTTGGAAGTCCTTCAAGTCTTGATGCTTGAATATAATATTGACTCTCAGAATAATATCGTTTTAGATTTATTCTGTTTTTAGGCTTAAGAAATACAACATTTGAAGGTGTTTTTTCTTGCGTGATTATCTTTTCAGACGATAATCCAATAATTGTAAAGTTAAAATCCGGCAATTGAACTGCTAGTTTTAGAATTAAAGGGATTCCTTTTAAGCTTATTACTCTAGAGTCGGTTAAATTTGCGACAGTCAAAACAGTTTTTGACAGTTTTAAAGTAGCACATTTCCAAAATTCTGAAGAATAGCTTGTCGGAACAACTTTAATTTTCTTTTCAATTTCAGGGATCCAATTGACAAGTCCTGAGTTAATCTTATTCTGTAAAAATGCATTTCTACACCCTTTTGATAAAGATTCGTCTACCACCCAAATCTCAGTTGCTAAATTGAAATTAATTTTTGCGATCTTTTGTCTAAAATTATTTTTAGAAAAAACCCCATGATTGATCTCAGAGTCTGATACTGCGTCGTAACCTCCAACCATTATGATGGTTTTAACTGAAAAAGCTCTAGCTATTAATATTGGTATAATTGCGTGGTAATCACTAAACCAGATTACAACGCTACTTGATCTTGGTATTAAAAAAAAACCCTTTACACCTTCTTTAATTCTGTTTAATAAAAAAAGAAAAGTGTTTTTAAAAGGAGTGGATGAGATTGTAAAAACCTTGTATCCTAAGCTTTTCAAAGTTTTCATGTCTTTTATCACAAAAGACGTTGGCAAAGTATAGACAAAAGTTATTTTTTTTCGCCTATTCATAATTAATTTCTAAAGACAGTTTGTCTGCAATATTTCTGTCATTACTTAATCTAGGTACTTTGTTTTGCCCCCCTAATTTTCCTATTTTTTTCATATAACTTTCAAAACCATGATCTACAACAGGTGAAATTATGCTCGGTCTTAAAATCTTACCTTTTATTAAATCATCATAATATGTGTTTTGTTTTCGCATTTCGGCATCAAGTATCATTGAAAACTCTTTAATTTTAGGAGGCGGAGTCTTAAAGTCTATAAGCCAATCATGAAATGGTAGTCCTGACTTTGGATTTATTTGTGGTGCAACTGTGAATTCTCTCACCTCGATAGAAGAACGATTAATTGCATTTTTTAATGCTGTTTCTACTTCCTTACCTATGACGTGTTCTCCAAATGCTGAAATAAAATGTTTTATTCTCCCTGTCACTACTATTCTGTAGGGTTTGTTTGAAGTAAAAGATATTGTGTCTCCTATGTTATATGACCAAAGTCCGGCGCTGGAAGATAATATTAAAACATAATTAACATCTAACTTAACATCTTTAAGGGAAATTCTTTTAGCGTCAGAATTAAAAAAAGACTCTGCTTCAATAAATTCATAAAAAATTCCATTATTTAACAACAGTAAAAGTCCTTTTTCATCTATTTTATCTTGATATGCAAAAAACCCTTCTGAAGCTGGAAAAAGCTCAATAGAATCTATTTTCCTGCCTATTAAGCTCTTAAACAAACCCTGATATGGCTCAAAATTAACTCCTCCATAAATGAATAAAGAAAAGTTTGGAAACTGTTTTCCAACAAAATTTCCTGTATGGCTTTTTATTTTCTCGAAATACATCTGAACCCAAGAAGGGATCCCCCCTATTATGGTCATGTTTTGATCAACTGTCTCTTTTACAATTTCATCAACTTTTGTCTCCCAGTCTTCAATACAATTTGTTTTCCAGCTTGGCATTCTGCTTTTTTGCAAATAGGATGGGACAAAATGGGCTGCTATTCCTGATAATCTTCCTAGAGAAATTCCATTTAAGCTTTCTAAAACAGGACTCCCTTGAATAAATATTTGCTTTCCGTTAACAAAGTCAGCCCTTCCAGTTTCCTCAATATAATTTAAAATTGCGTCTCTAGCAGAATTAATATGGGTTGGCATAGATTCTTTTGTTATTGGAATATATTTTGTGCCTGAGGTTGTTCCGCTTGTTTTTGCAAAGTACAGAGGTTTTCCGGGCCATAAAACATCTTTTTGACCTTCTACGATTAATTCTATGTACAGCTTTAGGTCTTCATAATCGTTTATGGAAACTTTAGATTTGAAATCCTCATAGTTTTTTATTGATTTGAAATTATGATCTAAGCCAAATTTGGTTTTTGAAGCATTTTTTATTAAAAACCTTAAAGTTTTTTCTTGAGATAAAATTGGGTTTTCAATCCATTTTTGGTTTTTCCATACAATATATTTTGCAAAAAGTTTTGCTATTATTTTTTTCATCTGCTATTTTGAAAAATCAATCAGATTTTCAGGGTCTATTGGGTATCCATCAATCCATAGCTCAAAATGAAGATGAAAACCTGTTGAAAACTCACCTGTGTTTCCGGCTGAAGCTATAACTTCTCCAGACTCAACGTTATCTCCTTGTTGTTTAGATAAAGAGGCGTTGTGCTTATATACCGAAAGTAATCCATTCGGATGTTCTAGTATTATTACATATCCTGTCTGTGCAGTCCATTCTGAAAAAATTACTGTTCCTTCAGCTACAGACTTAATGGGCGTATTTTCTTTTAAAGCTATATCTACAGCAAAGTGCTTTAAATCAACATTAAATTTTTCTGAAACTAATCCTTTTGCTGGTGTAAACAATGTAAAAAGCTCCTTTTCTTGATTATCAGATATGAAATTGTATTTATCCTCGTCCAGCACTTTGGCTCTTAATATAGAGTCTTCTTTTGAAGTTTTTACTGGGTTTTGAAAGACATCTTGAGCTTTTTCCTTTGACAGGGTAGATGTTTCTTCTGTTTTGATGTCCCCCGAAAGGGCTCTTTTTATTGCCTGGAAGTATCTTTGTTGTTTTTCAATGTTTAATGTTATTGAATCAATTTTTATGGCATTTGAAATTGCCTCTATTCTCATTTTACCCGAAGGATATCCGGGTATCAATTCTTTGATTGGGGAATAAGATATGATAAAATAGGTTGCGGTGGCTATTAATACAATTAATGAAATTGAGGCAATAAACATTGTAACTCTTGTGGTTCGAAAGTAAAATTTATCCTCAAAGGTATCTTCACTTATAACTACAATTCGATATTGGTTGAATAGTTTTTTTAATGCGGATGCCTTAATTTTTTTTTCTTCACTCATCTCAAACAAATATACAACTTCGGCAATGATAACGCCACCTTGATTTTTGCTTTGAATATTTCTTTACCTTTGTTATAAATATTTTGTAATATGTTAAGTAATATTTTAAATGGAATGATTGGCGGACCTCAAGTTATTTTGATTTTAGCCGCAGTATTGTTGTTGTTTGGTGGCCGTAAGATTCCTGAACTTATGAGAGGATTAGGAAGTGGTATTAAAGAATTCAAAAATGCTACTAAAGAAGAGGTTGACAAAAAAGATGACAAAAAAGAAAGCTAGATTTCTTATTTGTTAAATGAAACACTTTTGATAATTGTTTCTAGTTCAAACATGTAGTCTCTTTTGCTTATCGAGGGAGCAAAAACAAAACCCTCTATTGCTATCCATCTTTTTTTAAGTGTGTCAGAAATCATGTAGTTTACAAAGGGACCTGCCATATAATCATTTGCGACCTCCCATGTGCCTTTGGTTATATATGATTTTTTTTCTGACAACTTCGTCTTGTAAAAATACGGTTTATATGCCTTTTCAGTAATCATGTAAGAGCCGTTTAGTCTTCCTGGAATATGTATTTTGCCTATTGAGTCTCTGATACTAATTATCGATTTGGATATGTTTTCGCCATATTTGTCGCTTTCAATACTATAAATTATAAGGTTGAGGTGTCCTTTGCTTACTGGTTTTTCAATCCAGACAAAATTAAGTGTGTCTTTCACCACTTTGTATGCAGAAGGATATTTAATTTTTATATCAAATTTATTTTTAATATTGGTTTCTGTGCTTAAAGACTTCGAGATTCTCCTTGTTTTTTCTTTGAACTCATTTTCAAGAAAAACCCCCTTAATTAATTTTGCGTTTTGTTCAAGAAAAAACTTCATTTCTTCGCTATCGTTCCCTTGAATTCTTGCAAGAACCTGAGGTCTTGCATACATGTCTGAGTATAAGTTAAATTTAGCTAGCGTATCCTTAACAAACTCAATAATATTCCTGGATTTTCTTGTGAAACCATTGAAAATTTTTGGTTCTAAATATTTTATTGAGAACAACGGCTCGTCCATTGGGAGTCCCTCATAAACTTGTCCAAAAATGTCTCTGGTTTTTTTTCCTAAACTTCCTTTCCATGCAGATTGAGACATGACTACATTTACGGTATTTATATTGCCGCTAGATTCCGGTACAAATCGAACAGACTTTTGATTTTCACAAGAAGCGAAAAAACAAATTAAAAACAGGCAAGTATTTCTAATCATTTCTAATGATTTTTTCAATAAATATAACGATTGTTCAGTTTTAAAACATAATATCATTAATGATTTTGCATACGTATACTTCTTTTTTGTTTTATGTGTTTTCTCCTGGTTTTTGTATTTGAAAAGCTTAAAGATTTTGCTATTGCAGTAACTAAATCTGTCGAGCCTTTTAGGGGGCTAAATAGTTTTTCTGCATTCACTGTTTTATTATTTGTAATTCAATTACTTCTATATGAGTTATTTATAGAGAGCCTCAATGCCTGGTAATGTTTTTCCTTCTAAGCTTTCGAGCATCGCTCCTCCTCCTGTTGAGACGTAGCTCATTTTATCAATAAAACCAAACTTTTTAACTGCAGCGACAGAGTCCCCCCCTCCCACCAAAGAAAAAGTTCCGTTTCTTGTTGCTTCAGAGATAAATTCTCCTAATGCAATTGTCCCTTTTGAAAAGGTTTCAAATTCAAAAACTCCCAACGGTCCATTCCATAAAATTGTTTTTGATTTTTGAATAATAGGTTTAATTTTTTTTATGCTCTCCGGTCCGAAATCAAGCCCCTGCCATCCATCAGGAATTTGCCTTACGTTACATGTTTTTATAATTGCGTCATTACTAAAAGAGTCTGCAATAATAACATCCGAAGGTAGATGGATTTCCACTCCTTTGCTTAGGGCTTTTTCGATCAAATTAAGCGCATAATCACAATATTCAACCTCGCATATGGAGTTTCCAACTTTTCCTCCCTGTGCTTTGATAAAGGTGTAAGCCATTCCCCCACCAATAATAATATCATTCACCGAATCTAAAAGGCTTTCTATTATCGTAATTTTGGAAGAAATTTTAGCACCACCTAAAATGGCAAGTATTGGTTTTTTTCCGTTTTTAACAACTCTTTTTATTGACTTGACTTCCTTTTCTAAAAGCTTTCCAAAATATTTATTTTGGAAAAACTCTGCTATTATTGTTGTCGATGAGTGAGCCCTATGAGCTGTTCCAAAAGCGTCGTTTATAAAAACAGTTCCCAGTTGTGAGAGTTTTTCTGCAAAAAACTTATCTCCATTTGTTTCTTCAGCATGAAATCGAACGTTTTCCATCAATATTATTTCTCCCGGAAGGAGTTTTTTTGTTTCTTTTTCTGCTTCCGGTCCAATTGTTGATTTACAAAAAAACACTTTGTGTTGTAATATTTTTGAAACCTCATCAACAATTAGAGAACAAGAAAGATTCGGGTCAAAACCTCTCGGACGACCAAGGTGAGTCAATAAAACAACACTGCCACCTTGTTTTAAAACGCGAAATATTGTGTCTGTAGAAGATTTTATACGTGTCGAGTCTGTTACTTTTTTGTTTTCGTCTAAAGGAACGTTATAATCAACTCTTATAACAACTTTTTCTCCTGTGAAATTTATATTATCTATGGTGTTCATAAGGTGTATTGTTTGACAAAAATAAAATAATTTTTGCGCTCATAAGTTTTTTGGATCAATAAATATCAGCTCTAACATTAGTATAAAAATCCGTATTTTTAAAAATGCTTTTAAACTACAAAAATGATGGACTTTTGGGGGCAAGAAGAGTTAGCCCAAAATATAAATAAAGAAATAACTAATAATGAAGTTCCGCATACTCAGTTAATAACAGACAAACATGGGGTTGGGGGGCTTCATATGGGTGTTTCTTTAGCAAAAGAAATTCTTGGACGAGACCCTTTTAATCATCCAGACTTTTTCATTTGTTTTCCAGTTATTAAACTTGAGAAAAAAATTGAAGTTTCTAGGGATCTTATTGAAGTTTTTAAATCCTATTATAAGGATAACAACTTTTGTAGCGTTTCGGACTGGCTTCTTTGCTTAGACTCAAACAAACAAGGGTCTATTGGCGTGGAAGAAATAAACCAATTGCATGATAAAATAACGCTTAAGTCTTACGAAGGGAAAAACAAAGTATGTGTTATCTGGGGGCCAGAGCTTCTTAATATTTCTGCTGCAAATAAGTTACTTAAAATATTAGAAGAACCTCCATTTAAAACTTATTTTATACTAGTAAGCGAAAATCCAGATCAGGTTCTGCCTACAATTTACTCTAGATCAATTATTATTTCTTTAAATAAAATTTCAGTTGATAAAATAAAAAAACGGCTTATTTTAGAAGGATTTGATAATTCGTCAGAGGTCGCATCGGCTTCTGGTGGGAGTTGGAGGGGCGCTCTGGAGCTTTCTAAAAACTCGGCTTTAAGAAAGGAACTGGAAGCGGTCTGGATTGACGGATTAAGAAACGCATTTAAGTCAATCGGAAATAAATCAATTGTTGTCAATTTGATGATCTGGGCTGATGCTGTGGCTGCCATGACTAGAGATAAGCAAAAATACTTCTTAAAGCTGGGGTCTTCTCTGATTCGTTCTGCATTAGTAATTAACTATAAGGCTGATGCTGCCTCTAATTATTTTACTTTAAACGATTTTAATGTTAAAAATTTAGCTCCGTTTATAAATAGCAGAAATATAAATGATATCACAACCTTAATTGACGAAACATATTTCCAGATAAAAAGAA
Source organism: Candidatus Marivariicella sp. (assembly GCF_983056325.1). Taxonomy (NCBI): domain Bacteria; kingdom Pseudomonadati; phylum Bacteroidota; class Flavobacteriia; order Flavobacteriales; family Flavobacteriaceae; genus Candidatus Marivariicella; species Candidatus Marivariicella sp. Next base: position 45,251 of record NZ_CEZOWA010000009.1, read on the forward strand.
ATGCAAATTCAAAAATTTTATTTTCGAACTTTATATTAAAACTTGCTAGATATATAAATAAAAAAGAGGCCTAAGCTGTTTTTTTAAAAACGAAAACACTTGACGAATAGTTCTTGTTGAAGAAACCTAATATGTTAGATATCGTCCCAACCGCTAACGCAAGAGCCCAAGGGAAAAACATTTTTTTTCTTCTTGCTGAAAGAAGTGATATATAATATGCGTCGAGTAATAAAGGAGTTTTTTTGAAAAGATCAAATCCTTGTGTTTTTAAAATATCCACAAGGCCTTTTGGTGTAAAATGCCACAAGTGCCTTGGAACGTCAAGAGCCGCCCATTCCTCCTTAAAAAACTGAGAATCAGCGCTTTGTATGTTTGGAACTGCTACTACTAGGATACCGCCAATGGTTAGTTTCTCAGATAAAGCCTGAATACACTTTTGAGGGTCAGAAACATGTTCCAGCACATGCCATAAGGTAATTGCATCATAGTTAGTGCTCGGTAAATCCTTCACAGTCGAAAAAACCCTCAGGCCTTTTTGTTTACATATTCTTTGTGATGAGAGGCTTTTCTCAACTCCAGTAACATTGATTTTTTTATCCTGCAAGTACTTTAGAAAATCTCCGTTTCCACATCCATAATCAAGGATTTGTGGGTTTTTTGACTTAGTCTTTATTATTCTTTGCTTGAAAAGCATCATAATTCTTCGACAAATGAAATATATCTTGTCGGTTACAGTGCTCGGACTAACCTGGTGTGAATGGTAATTATTGATTTCATAAAAACGATACATGTCTTCGTCCTGGTCAATTTTAGTTCTTGCAACTGAATACTCTTTGTTAAAATAAATTGAAAACAATTCCCCGGAGCACTCTCTGTCTTTTGCAGTACAATAATAATTATTATTTTTCATTTGTTTCACGTGGAACATTATCTGCCTAGCGCTACTAAAAGAACACTAATATCGCTTGGCTTAATCCCACTTATTCTACTTGCCTGGGATAAGGTATTGGGTAATATTTTATTTAACTTTTCTTTTGCCTCACTGGATAAAGAAGCTAATTTGTCATATTTAAATCGAGATGGGATTGAAATGTTTTCAAGTCTCTGGATTTTGTCAGCCATTTGCTCTTCCTTGGCTATGTAGCCTGAGTATTTAACTTTAATTTCGGCTTGCTCTAAGGACTTGGACTCAATTTTATTTTCTTTAACAAAAACTTTGACCTGCTTTAAAAGCATTAAATCTTCTGTGCTTATATTGGGCCTAGATAGAATTTTAGCAAGCTTACCGGGCTGCTTTACCTTTGATGAGTTTTTTGACTCTAATATTGAGTTTAAACTTTTCGGGTCGAAGCTAGTTTTCTCAAGGAAATTAATCATTTTATTAGTAGAGTTTGTTTTATTCTCTAAAGCACGCATCCTGTTTGGACCTGCAAGCCCAAGACTGTAGCCTTTTGGGGTTAATCTTTCGTCTGCATTGTCTTGACGGAGCAAGGTTCTATATTCCGCTCTTGAAGTGAACATCCTGTATGGCTCTTCTGTTCCTTTAAGGACAAGGTCGTCAATCAAAACGCCTATATATGCTTCATTTCTCTTTAATATGAAAGGATCATTTTTCTTTATTTTCTGATTTGCATTTATTCCCGCCATTATTCCTTGAGCAGCGGCCTCTTCATAGCCAGTTGTGCCATTTATTTGACCAGCAAAGAATAAATTTTCTATAATCTTCGTTTCTAAACTGTGCTTAAGCTGTGTGGGCTGAAAATAGTCATACTCTATAGCGTATCCGGGTCTAAAAAATTTGACATTCTTAAAACCTTGAACCATTTTTAAAGCTTCAAACTGAATGTCTTGGGGAAGAGAGGTTGAAAATCCATTTACATAAACCTCAACGGTATTCCAGCCTTCAGGCTCAACAAAAATTTGGTGTCTTGGCTTCTCTGAGAATCGATGAATTTTATCCTCAATCGAGGGGCAGTATCTAGGTCCAGTGCTTGTTATGTTTCCGTTGAACATCGGTGATCTATCGAAGCCAGTCCTTAAACGGTCATGAACTTGATCGCTAGTATATGTGATGTGGCAGCTTTTTTGTGATTTAAGTAAAACTGTGTTTTTTAAAAAACTAAATGTCTCAGGTTTTTCATCTCCAGGCTGCTCATCCATTAATGAATAATCAAGCGACCTTCCGTCGACTCTTGGGGGAGTGCCTGTTTTCATTCGGCCCGACACAAAGCCATAAGATTCAAGATCAGCTGTCAAGCCCTTTGAGGAGGTCTCACCAACTCTTCCACCACCAAAATTTTTCTCACCAATATGAATTAATCCATTTAGAAAAGTTCCATTAGTAAGTATTACGGTGTTAGAAAATATGGATATATCTAAAGAAGTTTTTACACCTTTTACGATCCCATTTTTAATAATTAATCTTGTAACTGTTTCCTGATAGAAATCTAAATTTTTAGTTTTTTCAAGCTGTTCTCTCCAATGCTGGGAAAACATAGCTCTATCTGATTGTACCCTTGGGGACCACATGGCCGGACCCTTAGATCGGTTTAACATTTTAAACTGAATAGCGCTATAATCTGATATAACACCACTGTATCCGCCAAGAGCATCAATTTCTCTTACGATTTGTCCCTTGGCAATTCCACCCATTGCTGGGTTACAGGACATTTGACCTAAGTTTTGAAGATTCATGGTGATTAACAATGTGCTTGATCCGAGATTAGCAGAAGCGGCCGCAGCTTCGCATCCTGCATGACCTCCTCCCACAACAATAACATCGTATTTTTTTTCAAACATTTATTTTCTCTTAATGTTTCACGTGAAACATGTTAATCATTTTATCTTCTTCTGCCGACATTTTTTTTTTCTGCAAGGGAATATTGTCTAAAAAACCTAAACAGTGAAGGAAACCGTGAGATACAAGCCTAACTAGTTCATTTTCAATTGTTTGAGAATACTCTGTCGCGTTTTCATGGGCTTGATCGATAGAGATAAAAACCTCTCCACTTATGCAAGTTTGAGTACCGTAGGAAAAAGTAATAATATCAGTATTGGTGTTATGCTTTAAAAACTTGAGGTTTAAGCTTAACATGCTTTCTTTTGAAATAAACGAATAGACAAGCCTGTCAATAGTTGCTCTATAATTTTCAGCCGCCGTGTTTAATAACAACACAAGTCGTTTTTCTTCCATAAAAGATGGTATGTTTAAAAATTGGATCATTTCTTTTACAAATATACATCAAACTATATGCAGTTGAAAGTAACCGATTTTTTATATTTACAAAATTATGAAAGAAAGAGTACGATTTGCACCTAGCCCTACTGGGCCTCTTCACATAGGCGGCCTAAGAACGGCGCTATTCAACTATCTGTTCACAAAAGGCAAAAAGGGATCCTTTATTTTAAGAATAGAAGACACGGACAGAAACCGTTTTGTTGAAAAAAGTGACGACTACATAGAGCGAGCTTTAAGCTGGGCTGGGATAATTACAGACGAAAGCCCGTCAAAAGGAGGGGAGTTCGGTCCGTATAGGCAAAGTGAAAGAATTGACATATATAAAGAAAAAATTAATGAGCTGATAACGGCTGGTAAAGCATATTACGCTTTTGATTCGGGAGAAAGGCTAGCTGAGCTTCGGGCTCTGGAAGAGAAGAAAGGAAAAGTGTTTAAATATGATAGATTGGTAAGGGGTTCTCTAGACAACTCCTTGTCTATGAAAAAAAAAGACATAACTGATAGAGTATTAAAAGACTCCTATGTCGTGCGTTTGAAAGTAGAGGACGGAGAGACAATATCTGAAGACCTTTTAAGAGGCCATATTCGGGTTAATAATCAGGTTTTAGACGATAAAATTTTAATTAAGGCGGACGGATATCCTACCTATCACTTTGCAAATGTAGTAGACGATCACATGATGAATATAACCACCGTTATAAGGGGGGAAGAGTGGCTTCCCTCGTTGCCTCTTCACAATTTGATATATGATGCTTTTAACTGGAATAAGCCATCATTTATACATCTACCCTTGATTTTAAAGCCAAATGGGAAAGGAAAGCTATCAAAAAGAGACGGTATAGAGGGGGGGTTCCCGGTGTTTCCTTTAAAATGGAAAGAAGAAAAAGGTTTTCGCGAAATGGGGTTTACAAGTGAAGGAATAGTTAATTACTTAGCGCTGCTGGGATGGAGTCCTGGGGATGATAAGGAGGTGTTTACCTTTTCAGAGCTCCAAAATAGATTTAGCGTTAAAGGGATACAAAAGGGTGGTGCCAAATTTGATTTTGAAAAAGCAAAGTGGGTGAATCATCAGCATTTATCGAAAATGAGTTTTTTTTCCTTTGAAAAGTTGTTTCCAAATTTATTTATTGAAATAAAGAAAAAATATCCTACAAAATGCGAAGGCATATATATGCTTGTGAGGGAGCGCCTCAAACTAGCAGGTGACTTAAAAGAAGAAACCTCTTTTTTACTAGAAAACCCAACACAATTAGACGAAAAAGTGTTAAATAAATTAATGTCGAAAACAGATGTTGAAAAATTAACAGCAGATATAATTAGAATTGTTGAGGTTACAGGGGTTAATGAATTAAAAGAAAACCTTATTGAACTATCAGACAACAGAAAAATTGGGATAGGGATAATAATGCAACTTATTAGACTGAGTTTTATTGGGAAAATGTCTGGTCCTGACATTATTAAAGCGGCGAATCTAATGGAAAAAGATGTAACTTTAGAAAGGTTATTAAACTTAAAAAAAAATCTAACAAAATAATTTCATTATGACTATACTTTCTTCAGTACTGACCCTTTTTACGGTTCTAATTATCTTATCGGGTGTTTTTATTGTAAAACAACAATCTACAGCAATAGTCGAGCGATTTGGCCGTTTTTTGGCTGTACGCCATCCCGGAATACATATAAAGATTCCTTTTGTTGATAAAATAGCAGGAAGGTTAAGTTTAAGAATTCTTCAATTAGATGTGATTGTGGAAACAAAGACTAAAGATGACGTTTTTGTGAAGCTTAAGGTTTCAGTTCAATATAAGGTTATTGAAGATAAGGTTTACGATGCTTTTTATAAACTTGACTTTCCTCAGGATCAAATCACATCTTATGTTTTTGATGTTGTGCGAGCTGAGGTACCAAAAATGATTCTCGATGATGTGTTTGAAAAAAAGAACGAAATTGCTAATGCCGTTAAAGGTGAACTTAATGAAGCCATGAGTAACTATGGGTATAACATTATTAAAACACTTGTTACGGACATAGATCCAGATGCAGAAGTCAAAACTGCCATGAATAAAATTAACGCTGCGGAACGACAAAAGGTTGCTGCTCAATATGAAGGGGATGCCGCAAGGATATTGATAGTAGAAAAGGCTAAAGCGGAAGCTGAAAGTAAAAGGCTTCAAGGGCAAGGGATTGCAGATCAGAGGAGAGAAATTGCTCGTGGTCTTGAAGAGTCTGTGGATGTTCTTAACAATGTTGGGATAAACTCTCAAGAAGCCTCTGCATTAATAGTTGTTACTCAGCATTATGACACATTACAGTCAATTGGAGGAGAGACAAATAGCAATCTTATTTTACTGCCAAATTCTCCGCAGGCAGGGAGTGAAATGCTTAATAATATGGTAGCCTCCTTTACCGCAAGTAATCAAATTGGTGAAGAAATGAAAAAACGAAACGACAAGCTAAAAGATGAAACAAAGAAAAAATAAATTACTTTTATTTATGACCACGCATCTCTCAATCCAACAGTTTTGTTGAAAATTAAAAGGGATGAAGTGCTCGTTCTATCAACATTGAAATACCCTATTCTCTGAAATTGGTAGGGTTCACAAGCTTTAGCGGTCAAAATACTAGGCTCTATAAATGCGTTTTGAACAATTAAAGAGCTTGGATTAATAAATTCAATAAAGTCTTTGTCTTTATGTTGGTCCGGAGAAGGATCATTAAAAAGTCTGTCATAAATTCGGACATTAGCGTTTATGGCATGTTTAATACTTACCCAATGAAGGGTTCCTTTTACTTTTCTTTTACTAGCTTCGGATCCTGAGCCACTTTTTGACTCCTTGTCATACGAACAAAGAACTTCAATGATATTACCGTCGTCATCTTTGACAACACCTTCTCCTTTTATAATATATGCATTCTTTAACCTGACTTCTTTTCCTGTGGTAAGTCTAAAAAACTTTCTGTTAGCTTCTTCTTTAAAGTCTTCTCTCTCTATATATAAATGCTTTGAAAAAGGGATTTCTCTTTTACCAAGTTCAGGCTTTTCTGGATTTATATCACCACTTAAGAGCTCCTCTTCTTTGTCAAAATTAGTAATTGTAAGTTTTAAAGGGTTCATTACCGCGTTTACTCTAGGAGCAATTTTATTTAGATGGTCTCTTGCGCAAAACTCTAATAATGATACTTCAATTATGTTTTCTCTTTTGGCAACCCCTACAGTCTCGACAAAAGACCTTAAAGAATCAGGAGTATAGCCTCGTCTTCTTAATCCTGATATGGTAGGCATTCTTGGGTCGTCCCACCCCTCAACGAAACCCTCATCAACCAAAACTTTTAATTTTCTTTTTGATGTAACGGTATATGATAGGTTTAACCTCGCAAATTCAGTTTGAGAGGGGAGCCTGTTAATTGTTGGGAGGGCTTTTAAAAACCATTCATACAAATCCCGGTGGGGTTTAAACTCGAGGGTACATAATGAATGTGAAACTTTTTCAATATAGTCTGATTGTCCATGAGTCCAATCGTACATTGGATAAACCTTCCATTTATCATTTGTTCTATGGTGATTTTTATCGAGAACTCTATAAAGTACTGGATCTCTCATTAGCATATTCGAGGACTGCATGTCAATCTTAGCTCGAAGTACGTGGGCGCCCTCAGGATGTTTTCCGTCAGCCATTTCAAGGAATATTTTTTTACTCTTCTCAATATCCCTGTCTCGAAATGGACTTTCTGTTCCCGGGGTAGTAGGAGAACCTTTTTGTTTTGCTATTACTTTAGAAGCTTGAGAATCAATATAAGCAAGATTTTTTTCTATTAAAAAAAGAGCCCATTTAAATAATCTGTCAAAATAATCAGAAGCATATAATTCCTTACTCCACGAATAGCCGAGCCACTTAATATCTTTTTTAATTGCTTCTACATATTTTACCTCTTCGTTTTGAGGGTTGGTGTCATCAAATCGAAGGTTTACTGGCGCCTTGAACTTCAGGCCTAAGTTAAAGTTAAGACAGATGGCTTTCACGTGGCCTATATGTAAGTATCCATTTGGCTCCGGAGGGAATCGAAAGCACAATTCGCTTGGACTAAGACCATTTAAAAGATCTTCCTTTATAATCTGCTCTATAAAATTTTCAGCAGGATAGCTTTTGTCCATTTATATTTTTTGGTAAATATATGAAAAGAGAGTATCATCCATTCATTTGTAAACTAGTTTATATCTTTGTGGAAATTATGGGGAAAATTATTTTAAGAAACATCAAGATTTATACAAATCATGGGTGTTTAAAAGAAGAAGAGTTGATTGGGAGTGACTATGTTTTCCAGATAGAAGTCGATGCAGATCTGGAAAGGTCTAGTGTGACGGACGATCTAATGGATACTGTAGACTATGTGGCGCTTAATTCAATAGTAAAAGAAGAGGCAAATAAAAGATCTAAACTTTTAGAAAGCGTTGCAAAAAGAATAATAGATCGAATTTTTAATGAGCACCCTATTGTTCAAAAAGCCAAAGTTGAAGTTTCAAAAATCAACCCTCCAATTGGTGGAGATGTTGAAGCGGTATCTATTATAGTTAAAAGAAAAGAAATTTAGAAGAATTAGTGTTATTTTTGTGCTCACGGCATCGTGGCCGAGTGGCTAGGCAGAGCTCTGCAAAAGCTTCTACAGCGGTTCGAATCCGCTCGATGCCTCTAAACCCGTTATAAATTATAACGGGTTTTTTATTCCATTTGCTTTATTGAGCCTCCAAGTAGAGTTTTAGTAATTAGCTTTTTTGGTTTTCCGTAAACTCTAACAATTGACCCTGTTGTAGATTTTATATCCATAAGAACTGAAGACTTTGAATAAACTACAGACCCTATATTGGCTGTAATTTTAGTTTGTTCTGAGTCAAGCTCCTCTGTTGAGCATATTCCCCCAGTATTTGCAATGATTTCGACTACAAGTGAATTTCCAGTTAAGGTGACTGATCCTCCAGAGGCAACCTCTATCTTAATTTTTTCTGTAACTACGTATCCTTCAAGAGAAGAGCCTTCTTTTACCTTGATATTCAAGTTTGTTTGAGTGATAGTGTCTTTAAGTAAAAGCTTTGATCCTTGAAATAGTTTAATTTCATCTATTTCACTTTTATAATAAACATCAACAAATATTTTCCCTAAAGACAGTTTTTTATCAATTCCTGATTTAAGTTTCAAAACTTTATTTTTAATTTTGTATCCAAAAGTACTCCTGTCTTCATTATTGTCACTTACAACTATTTTGTTGTCATCACCCTTAATTAGATTAACCTCTATTCCTGCATAAACAATTAAAGTTTTAAAATCGCCTAAAAGGGTCGTCTCTGAATATTGTTCTTGTGCATTTATTAGTTGCAGTGAAATTAAAACTAGTAGTGTAATTAATAATCTTTTCATTTATTTTTAATTAAGTAATGTAAAATCTAAGTGTCTATTTAGTATGTCTGCTTTTTTAACTTTTATTTGTATTTGATCCCCAAGTTTAAAAATTTGTTTTGTTTTAAATCCTTCTAATTGATGTTTTTTCTGGTTGTAAAAGTATTGATCATCATCTATGCTTTTAACTGAAACCATTCCCTCGCATTTATTCTCGTTAATTTCTACATAAATTCCCCTGTCGGTTATACCTGAAATGATACCCTGAAAATTTCTTCCTATTTTATCTTCCATATATTTAATTTGCATGTACTTTACCGAATCTCTTTCTGCTTTGGTTGCCAACTGTTCTCGTTGAGAGGAATGAGTACACGCTTCTTCTAGCGTATCTTTATTAACAGCTTTTCCTTTGTTTAAATAATGTTCTAACAAACGATGAGTTAATACATCAGGATATCTTCTTATTGGAGAAGTAAAATGAGAATAACTTTCAAAAGCTAAACCATAATGACCTATATTATTTGTGGTATATATTGCTTTTGACATGCATCTTAAGGTTAAAGTGTCTATCATGTTTTGTTCTGGCCTTCCCTTTATGTTAGTTAAGAGCTTATTTAGGGAATTATTTATTTTATTTTCTTCTGTATCAAGACGATAACCAAAGCTTCCTACTACATCTTTTAAATTTTTAATTTTTTCTTGGTTTGGCTCATCATGAACCCTATAAACAAACGGCAGCTTTTCTTTCTTTCTTTCTATAAATCCTGCAACTTTTTTATTTGCTAGTAGCATAAATTCTTCGACCAACTTATTTGCCTCCTTTGATGTTTTTAATTTTATACTTTCAGGTTCATTATTTTTATTTAAATTAAACCCCACTTCAACTCTATCAAAAGAAAGAGCGCCTGAAAGGAGTCTTTTTTCTCTCATTATTAATGCAATATTATTTAAACATAGAATAGCTTCAAGTATTTTGTTTGATATTGAATATTCTTTTTTTTCTAATGATATTTCTTTACTCACAAAACCCTTCTGGGTTTCAATTATTTCTTGAACTTCTTCATAAGAAAACCTATGATCTGATTTAATAACTGTTTTTCCAAACCACTCTGATAGAATTTCTCCTTTTTTATCTATTTCAAATATTGCAGAAAAAGTATATTTTTCTTCATTTGGCCTTAAGGAGCACAAATTATTTGATAAAATTTCTGGGAGCATAGGAACTACTCTATCTACTAAATAAACAGATGTTGCCCTTTTGTAAGCTTCATCGTCTATAATTGTGTTTTCTTTTACATAGTGAGAGACATCAGCTATATGAATACCTATTTCAAATTTATCTTTATTTATTTCTTTGAATGATATTGCATCATCAAAGTCTTTAGCTGTGATGGGATCGATAGTAAAAGTTAGTATATTTCTTATATCTTTTCTTTTATCTATCTGTTTCTTTTCAATGTTTTTATCAATCAATTCTGCTTTCTCTATTATATCTTTTGTAAATTTATAAGGAAGTCCGTAGTCATAAAGAATAGCATGCATTTCCACATCTATATTTCCTGGTTCTCCTAAAACATCTATTATTTCTCCGTAAGGTGATTGCGCTTTTTTTGGCCAATCTTTTATTTTCACTATAACTTTTTGTCCATCCTTTGCTTTATTCATTTCTTTAGAAGACAAAAATATATCTGTGTACATCTTCGATCCTCTTGTTAAAACAAAACCAAATTCTTTTTGTTTCTTTAAAATTCCTACATACTCATTTTTATGTCTTTTTATAATTTCAACAACTTCTCCTGAAATACTATCGTTTTTGTTTTTTCTATTATACACGTATACTTTAACTATATCTTTATTCAGAGCTCTATTAATATGTTTTTTAGAAATAAAAATATCATTTCCTTCCTTTAGTAAATAACCATTACCGGAACTCGTTATATCTATGATTCCCTCTTCATACGATATGTTTACTTTTAAATAACTAAACTTTCCTTCTGTTTTTTGTTCAATTTTTTTAAGATTAAACAGTTTATTTAAAGATTTTAATACACTACTCTTATCTATTGATTTATCTAAAAGAATAGCTGATGAGATTTGTTTATAGTTAAAGGAATTATTTTGATTCTTTGTTAAGAATTTAATTATTCTTCTTTCTAAATCAATTACATTTTTATTTTTATTTGACATTATATTGTTTAATATTATAAAATTAGGTATTAGATTTTTTAAAGAAGCATAGATTTATAAACAACTTTATATATTATATAATTAATTTTAAAAAATAATTAAAAAAAATAGTGATTATTATAGTATGTTAATATGTAAAACAACTTTATAATTAATCCCTTTGATAGTATATAATTAAAGTTTTATATATAGTTATTAACGTATATATTTATATTAAAATGTTGATTACAAATTATATAGATGAGTATTTAACATAAGTTAATACTTAAGAATAGTTAATAAAATAATTTATAAATAAATAAAAATATGTTTGTAAGGAGTGAAAATATATTAATAATTATGGAATATAAAAGAATAAACTAATTTGCATTAAATAATTTTTTATTCAATAGGATATAACATATTGTAAATGCAAATTAAGTTATTATAGTTACTAACATGTTTTAAACTAGATATAAAAATAATTATAAACAGAATAATACTTAATATATAAATATGAAAATAGCTATAGGAAACGACCACGCAGGCGTAGAATATAAAAAAGAAATAATTAATTTTCTAAAATCAAAAAATATTGAAATAAAAAATTATGGAACAGATGATGAAAATAGGGTAGATTATCCGGATCACATTCATCCTGTTTCAAAATATGTAAGTGAAGAAAAGGAAAGAATAGGAATTATTATTTGTGGAAGTGGAAATGGTGCAGCAATGACAGCAAATAAAAGTAAAAAAATAAGAGCAGCCTTGTGTTGGAATAAAGAATTATCTAAACTAGCGAGAGAACATAATGATGCTAACGTTATAAGTATACCAGCAAGGTTTGTTTCTTTGAAAGAAAGTATTGAAATGATAGAAATATTCCTTACTACGAAATTTGAAGGGGGAAGACATCAAGAAAGAGTAAATAAAATATAAAAATGTTAAATTTTAGTTGTTTTAAATTTGAAGAATTATCCAATTCAAAACTATATGAAATATTAAAGCTCAGATCTAAAATTTTTGTAATAGAACAAAAATGTCTCTATCAAGACATGGATGCGCTAGATAACAAAGCATATCATATTCTCATAGAAAAAAAGAATAGTATAATTGGCTATTCAAGAGTACTGGAAAAAGGATCTGTTTATAAAGATTATTTGTCAATAGGAAGAGTTTGTGTGGATGAAAAAAACAGAGGAAATAAAATAGGGGACTTGCTAATTGAATATTCTTTAAAATTAGCAAAAGAAAAATATAAAAATATTCCTATTAAAATTTCTGCACAGAGCTATTTAAAGGATTTATATAAAAAACATGGTTTTATTTACAAAGGAGAAGAATATATAGAAGATGGAATTCCTCATAGCGCTATGTATCTTGAATGAGTTTTTTTATTACTAACTGAATATTAGTAAATAATATAGCAGAAGAAGAAATTTCTTTACCCAAATAAATAAAAAGGTAATTTCCAGGCAAACAATTATCAAAAAAACTGTTTTTTTCTATATTTACCCCCGCTTTTATTCTTCTTTTTATAAGGTTTCTATCTACAGCCCTATTAAAATTTTTTTTAGAAACAGTATAACCAACAAAATAATCTTTATCGTTTCCAGCGTAAAACCTTAAACCAATATTGTTTGCCTTATAAAAATTTCCTTTATCAAAAACAGAACTAAAACCCTCTTTTGATTTTAAAGAGAATAATTTAGTTTTTTTCATCCTTCAATTCCAAAAAATAATCATTGTTATTACGGTCGATGTCTGCCATATATCCAGTAGGATCAATTACAATAGCAATAATATCCTTTTTAGGTTTTTTAATGATAAAACTATACTTTGGCATGGACCAAGACCAATCTTTATTAACTACCCAAGAAAAATTATATGGATTTTCTTTTTCCCCCCTCATTAAAGAAATTGGAATATATTGAATGTCAAAACTACCATCGCTATAGTTTATTAAAACATCTAAAGGCATCGGCATAGCTCCAATTCGCTCAAGAGTAACGACCGTTTCATTATTAATTTCTTCAACTTTATTAATTCCATAATCTATTTGATTTGTAGTTTGAGTCCAGTCTGTTAAATACCACTTTAATTGTATGCCAGAAACACGCTCCGCTACTCTTCTAAAGTCGTTAGGAGTGGGATGAGTAAACTTGTGAAGGTTGTAATAATCCTTAATTGTTATTGACAAGTTTTCTTGACCAATAATATAACCAAGCTGAGCTAAAAAGACTGCGCCCTTACTGTATGCAGTACTCTCATAAGCCATATTATAGCTATACCTATTTGCGTTGGTTGATTGTGGTTGCTCATGACCAGAAAGCGCTAAATTTAAATAACTTCTGTACGATCCAACCAAAGGAAAAGGCTTGTTTTCGTCTAAAATTTTATCCACAGCTAGTTTTGAAATATAAGAAGTGAAACCTTCATCCATCCATTCATGTTTCATTTCATTAGTGGCTAGCACATGCTGAAACCAAGAGTGTGCCAACTCATGAGCTGTTACCCCAACCAGACTGCCAAACTTTCGCTTACCAGTAATTAGAGTGAGCATTGCATACTCCATTCCGCCGTCCCCTCCTTGAACAACATTATACTCTTTGTAAGGGTAATTACCAATAGTATTATTAAAAAAGCGCATTAGTTCAGCTGTTTTGGGCTGAAGATTTTTCCAATTATCTATAATCTCAGAATCATTTTTGTAAAAAAAATGAAGCGTAACGTCGTTAGGGCCCGGATAAGTGTCATGAATAAATTCAGGATCAGCTGCCCATGTAAAATCATGGACCATCGGAGCAATAAACCTCCAAGATGTTTTACCTTTTTTTGAATTAGATTTCTCCCCCCCATATCCATGACCATAATTTAGAGGGTTTTCTAAATATCCGCTTGCCGCCACCACATAGTCTTTATCAATATTTATTGTTACATCAAAATCCCCCCAAACGCCATGAAATTCTCTTCCAATGTAAGGCTCCGCGTTCCACCCATCGTAGTCGTATTCTGCCATTTTTGGATACCATTGACCCATAGAAAGGGCCACCCCTTCTTTTGAATCCCGGCCTGCTCTTCTAATCATTTTGGGGACCTGACCTTCAAAATCAAGCGTAAGAACTGTGGCCTTACCCGGAAGCAAAGGCGTGTCTAAGGAAACCTCTAGAATAGTCCCCGATTCCTCGACCAATAACAATTGCCCATCCTGTTTTAAATTAGAAACAACCAGCCTTCCTATTTCGTTACCAGGAATTGTGTCTATATCAACATTAAAACGTTTATTTTTGTCTTTTCCGTTTTTAATACTTTTTGCCATTTCACTACCAGGTTTAAAAGCATTGAAGTAAAGATGATAAAAAACCTTGTTTATGGTGTCAGGAGAGTTGTTAGAATAAATTAGCTTTTGAGTTCCGTCATATTGAAAAGAATCGACATCCATATTTACGATCATTTGGTAATTAACAGACTGCTGCCAGTAGTTTTGTGAAAAAAGAGAAGCGCCAACAGAAAAAAATAATATTGAAAATAAAAAGTAACGTAACATAAGGCTTGTATTTAAGGATTAGCTAAAATAAACAAATCAAGATTAACAGAATTCTTTTAAGGTTGTACTTTGATCAAAACGCACACCTTTTTCAGTCATTTTAATTGAAACAACTTCGTTAAAAGGATCGTGCTCCATAAAAAGAAACCAATCACCCTCGAGGGCGGACTTTAAAAAAGAAGTTTTCTCTCTAAGAGTTACAAGAGGCCTAGTATCATAACCCATAATATAAGGGATAGGAATGTGACCAATCGTTGGAATAAGATCTGCAGCAAAAACTATTATTTTTTCTTTATACTTAATCACGGGAAGCATCTGTTTTTCTGTATGCCCGTCCATTAAAAGAATGTCGAAGCCTAAGCCTGCATGGGATAGTTGTTTTTCAGTTCCTGACAGAAGATTTAATTGACCACTCTCGCTAATAGGCAAAATGTTTTCAGAAAGAAAAGATGCTTTTTCTCTTGGATTTGGATTTGTAGCCCAATCCCAATGGTTTCGATGAGACCAAAATTTAGCATTTTTAAATGCTGGCTCTAAAACGCCAGTAGAATTATATTGGATTGCACCGCCGCAGTGATCAAAATGGAGGTGGGTCAAAAAAACATCAGTAATGTCGTTTTTGTGGAATCCAGCTTTTTTAAGAGATCTTTCCAAGGTACTATCCCCCCATAAAGCATAGTATCCATAGAACTTGTCGGACTGTTTGTTTCCCATTCCAGTATCAATTAAAATAAGCTTATCTCCGTCTTCAATGAGTAAAGAGCGCGCAGCCATCTTTATTCTATTATATTCGTCAGAAGGGTTTGTTCGTTCCCAAAGAACTTTTGGAACAGCGCCAAACATTGCTCCGCCGTCAAGCATAAAGTTTCCCGTTTCAATGCTGTGTAACTTCATAAGGACTTAGTTTTTTAATTGTATACGCGTAAGGTATTTGTCAGAGGTCATATAAAGCGCACTTTCGTCTGCATTAAACGCGCAATTAGCAGTAGCAACTTTAGTTTTAATTGTTCCAAGATGTTTCCCCTCAGGATTAAAAACTAATACTCCGCCGGGTCCAGTTGCAAAGACATACCCTTTAGAGTGGACTTTTAATCCGTCAGCTAATCCCCTTCCTTTTTTACCTGTAGCATCAAAAAATATTTTCTCGTTTTCTAGCCTTCCGTTGTTTATAGAAAAAGACTTCCAGAGATTCCTTTTAGGGTCTGAATTGGCAACATACAAAATAGATTCGTCTGGAGAAAAAGCTAGCCCATTAGGCCTGTTGAAGCCGGAATACACCCGTGTAGTTTTTCCGGAAGAGTCATGCCTATAAACTCCATTTTCGGAGATTTCTTTCAGAGGATCTTTGTCTCCTTTTAGCCCGTAAGGAGGGTCGGTAAAATAGATATCACCATTTTTTGAAAGAATTAAATCATTTGGGCTATTGAATCTTTTTCCTTCAAAGCAATCAACAAAAGACTTAAACCCTGCAGCATTAGAAAGGGGTTGTTCTATAATGGCTATTCTACGGTCACCATGTTGAGCAATAAGGAGATTTCCTTGAGCATCTAGAATTAAGCCATTTGACCCACTTTTTTTTTCGTTAGGAGCAATACCAGTATATCCACTTGGATTCAAAAAAACAGAAAGCCCATTTTTTTCACTCCACTTATATATTTTATTTTCAGGAACATCCGAAAAGAGCACAGCATTTAACTCAGAAACCCAAACTGGCCCCTCAGCCCAACTAAACCCATCGGCTAAAATTTCGATGACTGCGTCTTCGGCAATGAGAAAGTTTATTTCTGGGTCTATACGCTCAATCGATCCAATTGTTTTTTGGGCAGAGATTCGTAAAAGTATAGAGAAAGTGAAAGCAATCAAAATAATGTTTTTCATAATTAATTATTTTTTCAATATATGAGTTAGCTCGGTTCCAAAAGATAGCATTTTTTTAATTTCATCAATACTCGATAAGCGGTTTTTACCCTTAATTAATATGATGTCTTTGTTTGTCTCTATATGAAAATAAGAATGACTTTCGAAAAAGAAAATTAACTCAGGAGTAAACCATTCTCGTATTTTAGATCTGTTTTTCCCTGAAAGGAAAAAGCGCCTTGAAAAATCGGGAGCATCAACAAAGTCGATGTCTTTGTACCCTAAAGGCTCATAGAGGCTAGCCAACAAATGTTCTTTATCTAATATAAAATGAGGAATCTGTTTCTCTAGTTTAATCATTAAAAAAGAGGACTTTAAATCTTCTTTGGAAATAAACGCTCCTTCACTATACGAAAGGTCAAAGAGAGAAAATCGTCCTGCAGTATCAACCAAAACATTGTATTGATAATTTATTTGCTTCGACTTAAAGTATTCAAACTTTTCAAGATTTTGTGGGTCAGAAGAAATGTCGGGGCGATAGGACCATTTTAGTTTTTTAGAAAGATTTTTTAAAGATTTTTGTCTTTTGGTTAGGTGACTTCCAAGATTCAAAAAGTCTTTTATTGGCACCACTTTTCTAATAGCAAAAGGATGTTGTGTATTTGAAAAATGGACATCTAACCCAATAATCTCGAACACCCCGTTTTTGCTAGAAAAGCTTCTTCGGTATCCATTGAGACCCTCCATCACGGTGTGATCTACAAACTCACAAAGAGAAAAATCTACAACAGCATGTTCATGTTCTGGGATTTCGTCAAGAAGAGCTTTTAACTTGTAAAAGTTCAGAAAGCTGCAGAAGTTTTTAACGCTAACAAAATAGTTTCCGCTGTCTTCTTCCTTAAACATTAATACGTTTGGCTTCAACCAGTTTCTTGTAAAGAGGAAAAGACTTTTGTTGATCAAGACATGAATTATAAAAGTTGCTAATACTCCAAAAGTAATTCCCGTAATCAAGCCATAAGCTAGGGTCATTCCAAGGGTGACAATAAAAATTGCAGCCTGTTCTTTACCAATCTTGAATAAAAGTATTAAGTTTTCAGGAGCCGCTAAGCGATAACCAGTATACACTAAAATAGCCGCAAGGGCCGGAAGTGCTATTCGCTGGATCTGATCTTGAAAGAGAAGGATAAATCCCAATAAAAAAAGGGCATGGAATAAATTTGCCGATTTATTAGACCCACCATTATTAACATTTACTGAGCTTCGGGCAATTACAGTCACTACATTTAACCCTCCGATAAAACCACTTATAGCTGTAGCAATTCCCAGAGCTCTAAGATCTTTATTTACGTTTGACCTTCTTTTAAGAGGATCCAGCTTATCTACTGCTTTAATGCTTAACAACGACTCTATGCAAGAAATTAAGGTTAGTGAGAAAACAACCCCAACAAAATCTAATGTTTTAATCTTTCCAAAATCAGGAAAGGGAAGGTTGCCTAACAAATTTTCAGGAAGCGCTATGAGGAGGTTCTCGCCGATAGGATAGGGAGTAGCCAAAACATATTCGTAATAATAACTTAGTCCTATTGCCAAAACAACAACCCACATAGGAGCAGGAACTAAATGAAAAATAGGGTTTCTAATTTTAGAGTATAAAGTTAAAATTAGAAGACATCCAATTCCCATTGTTGCAGCAACAAGCACTTCTAAAGAAGCGTTTTGAATAATAAACAAAACACTTTTGGGAACCTGTGTTAAAAGACTTAAGGGGCTTCCTTTTGCTGTTGTTATCCCCAGCATAACATGGATTTGCTTAGAAATAATACCAATTCCAATGGCCGCCAACATTCCCTGCAAGGCTGAGGCAGGAAAAAACTCACTTAAAGCTCCAAAACGAAAAACACCAAAAAGAAAGATTAATATCCCGGAAAGCGCAACAGCTGCCAATGTATAGAGATACCCTTGGTAAAGGTCACCTTCACCCAAAAGTGTAATTGATGAGAGTAAAACGATAACTAACCCATTTCCTGGGCCAGCAATCGTTAGCTGAGACCCACCCAAAAGTGCAACAACAACCCCCCCCACTACAGCCGAAATGATTCCAGCGACCGGAGGGGCTTCTGAAGCTATCGCAAGCCCCAGGCCAAGAGGTAATGCCACTAAAGAAACTACGAAACCAGCAAAAATATTTGCAGGGAGGGCACCCATAAAAGCTCTAAAAGAGATAGTTTTACTCATTTTCTTTGCTTTTTATAATGAGCACATCAGTTGGTAATTCAGACAAAATGTACTCCAAATCTTGAGGAAAAATCCTTCCTAAAAAACTCTTTCTATTTTCAGCGGCATTCATTATCAGGAGTTCAGCACGAACAACCTTTGCATAATGACCAATAGAATAACCGCGTGTGCCAAAAATATTTTGAGAATGAACCTTAACCCCCTCTAACAAGGAGTCAGGGATATGGGACAAGATTTCTTTAACACGAGTAAGCTCTCTGAGGTTCAGCTCTTCTTTCCTTAAAGTAACCTTTCTTAAGCTATGATCATCATCCGCTTCAACTGCGACCTCGGAACGATTTATTTCTTCTACTAATGTGACTTTTTTTACATTCAGTGCCTTTCCAAAATGGAAAGCTGAAAGAATGGTAGATTCTGTTTGGGGGCTTTCGAAAGCATTAACAACAATATGCTGGGTAGGCTTTCTTATCAATGAGGGTTTGATCAGCAACAGCACAGAACAAGGCGCATTACGAGTTAGTTTTCGAGCAATTGACCCCATATAAAACTTCAACATGTTTTCTCTTTGCATTGCCCCTAAAAGCAGTAAATCGATATTGTTTTTTTTGCACTGTTCTCTAATTGTATCTACTGGCTCTCCTTTTTTCCAGATGATCGAAAGCTTTTTAGACTTTACAGGAGAATCCTCAAGGATATCATTAAATGTTTTTTCTTTATCTATGGAATTAGAGCCAACGTGGAGAAAATAAACATGAGCATTTAAAAAACTAGACAAACGTATAGCTTCAAATACATTTGCTTTTAAGTTAGGAGAAAAAGCAAATCCCATTAAAATATTATCAAATTGGGAATTTTTCAAAAGATGATGTTATGATTAAAAAAAGATACAAAAAACTTTAAATATCATTCATAAGTCGTTTTAGACATTTTAATAAGGCACTACTTCTTTGGGAGACTAATCATTTAGTTTAAGAACCGCCATGAAAGCTTGTTGAGGAATTTCAACATTACCAATTTGACGCATTTTCTTTTTACCCTTTTTTTGCTTTTCAAGAAGTTTCCTTTTTCTGGAAATATCACCACCATAACATTTTGCTGTAACATCCTTTCGGAGCGCCTTAATTGTTTCTCGAGAGATTATTTTTGCTCCAATTGCAGCCTGAACAGGAATATCAAACTGTTGTCTCGGTATAAGCTGTCTAAGCTTTTCACACATCTTTTTCCCAATATTGTAAGCATTATCTGCGTGAATTAGCGCAGAAAGGGCATCAACTTGATTACCGTTTAAAAGAATATCTACCTTAACAAGCTTCGAAGCCCGCAATCCAATTGGGGAATAGTCAAAAGAAGCATATCCTTTTGATACAGTTTTGAGCCGGTCATAAAAATCAAAAACTATTTCCGCCAGCGGCATATCAAAAGTGAGTTCAACTCTTTCTGGGGTTAAATAGCTTTGGTTGGTGATGACCCCTCTTTTTTCAATACAAAGAGACATTACATTCCCAACAAAATCTGACTTTGTAATGATAGAGGCTTTTATATAAGGTTCTTCCACCCGATCTAAATAAGAGGGGTCTGGTAAGTCAGATGGGTTATTAACAGGAATTATTTCTTCAGGATTTTTTTTGACGTAAGCTCGGTAAGAGACGTTAGGAACTGTGGTTATAACAGTCATATCAAACTCTCTTTCTAAACGTTCTTGAATAATTTCTAAATGAAGCATTCCTAAAAATCCACAGCGAAACCCAAAGCCTAAAGCAGCAGAACTTTCTGGAATAAAAACGAGTGATGCATCGTTAAGCTGAAGCCTTTCCATGCTCGAACGAAGCTCTTCATAGTCTTCTGTGTCTACAGGATAGATTCCAGCAAAAACCATTGGCTTAACCTCTTCAAATCCGTCAATTGCTGGTGTGTTTTCGCTTCTTGAACTAACAATAGTATCTCCAACCTTAACCTCACTGGCCTCTTTAATCCCCGTTATTAAATACCCTACATCTCCAGCAGAGATTGAATTTGTAGGTTCTTGCTTTAACTTGAGCAAACCTACATCATCAGCATTATACTCTTTCCCTGTAGACAAAAACTTAATTTTGTCTCCTTTTTTAATACGACCATTTATTACCCTAAAGTATGTTTCTACACCCCTAAACGGATTGTAAATGGAATCAAAAATCAAAGCTTGTAGTGCCTGATCAGGGTCCCCTTTTGGAGCAGGGACCTTAGAAATAATCGCCTCCAAAATAGCCTTTATGCCTAAACCAGTTTTAGCAGATGCTGGAATTATATCTTCAGATTTACACCCAAGCAATCCGACAATATCATCTTTTACCTCTTCAGGGTTAGCGGAAGGAAGGTCAATTTTATTTAAAACAGGTATTATTTCTAAATCATTTTCTAATGCTAAATATAAATTTGAAATAGTTTGAGCTTGGATGCTTTGAGCAGCGTCAACAACAAGCAAAGCGCCTTCACAAGCAGCTATAGACCTTGAAACCTCATAAGAGAAGTCAACGTGTCCGGGAGTGTCAATTAAGTTAAAAACATACTCTTCTCCCTGATGAGAATACTCCATTTGTATCGCATGAGACTTTATGGTTATACCCCTTTCCCTTTCAATATCCATATTATCTAAAAGTTGGTCTTGCTTCTCTCTTTCGGTAACAGATCCTGTAAAGTCCAGAAGCCTATCCGCAAGAGTACTTTTTCCGTGATCAATGTGAGCAATTATGCAAAAGTTTCGTATGTTTTTCATTTAGATCTCCATATGGTTTGCAAAGGTATTAAATTGTAACCCTATTCTTCTTTTCTATTACAATTACTTCTTAAATACTACACAAAAAAATAAAGAACCTTATTAACACCCCCTTTTTTATTATTTTTACAAAAAATTATTTTTGGTAACAATAGGCAACATATCGCTTCCTGACTTTCCACTTCTTCTGGCTCCAATGGAAGATGTTAGTGATCCACCCTTCAGAGCCCTATGCAAAAAGCACGGAGCAGACGTTATGTATACTGAGTTTATTTCTAGCGAGGGCCTGATAAGAGATGCTGCTAAAAGTGTCCAAAAGTTAGATATTTATGAAAAAGAGAGGCCTGTAGGAATTCAGATTTTTGGAGCAAACATTGAATCAATGCTTAAGGCTGTTGAGATTGTCGAGGCCACTAATCCAGACATAATTGATATTAACTTTGGCTGTCCAGTTAAAAAAGTAGTTTGTAAAGGAGCAGGAGCAGGAATTTTAAAGGATATCCCTTTGATGGTTAAGCTTACTGAGGCAATGGTTAAACACACAAAACTCCCTGTTACAATTAAAACAAGACTAGGCTGGGATCACGATTCAATTAAAATTGTAGAAGTTTCAGAAAAACTTCAAGATGTAGGCGCCGCTGCAATATCTATTCATGGAAGAACAAGGGCGCAAATGTATAAAGGTGAAGCTGATTGGTCTAAAATAGCAGATGTTAAAAATAATCCAAGAATGTTTATTCCCATTTTTGCAAATGGAGATATAAATACTCCTGAAAAGGCTAGAATTGTTCGAGATGAATACGGGCTAGATGGAGCTATGATAGGTAGGGCGGCAATTGGTAACCCTTGGTTTTTTAACGAAGTAAAATCGTATTTAAAAGACAAAACTGTTTGTAGTATTCCTACAGTTAATCAAAGGGTAGAAGCCGCAAGAAGTCATTTAAAAATGGCAATTGATTGGAAAGGAGAAACCTTAGGAGTCCTAGAAACAAGAAGACACTACTCGAACTACTTCAGGGGCATACCAGACTTTAAGAAGTATAGGACAAAAATGGTCACATCTGACCTATCGCACGATGTGTTTGCTGTTTTTGACGAGGTAGGGGCGAAGTTCAAGGATCTAGCAATAATTTAATGACTTATTGATCCAAAGAATACTGAATACCTCTGGTTGCCCAAACAGAAGTAATAAAGCCCATAACGAAAACAGTTAAGAATACAATTAAAATATTCTCTACTATAAGAGAGACGGGGTAAGCTAACGAAGTGCCGGGAACAAACACAAAAGAATAAAAATCTTGAATAACAATTAGCAAAGATCCAACAGCTATTCCTCCGACGGAGCCAATTATTGAAATGAGTGAACCTAAAAAAAGAAAAATATTTTGAATGTTTTTTGGTTTTTCCCCTAGAGCATAAAGTAATTTTAATTGAGACGACTTGTCTATCCGCATCATTATTAAAGACCCTACAAGGTTGAATAGGGCAATTAAAACAACTAATGAGAAAATCAAATAAATAGCCAAGTTTTCTGTCTTGATCATTTTGTATAAGGCAGGATTTTGCTCGACTCTAGATTGAATTATATAATCATTATTAAAATATTTTTTCAAACCAAACAAAACCTCTTCTTCGGAATAATCAGGGTCTGTATGTATAGAAATAAAAGAAAACTCATCACTTTCAAAACCCAACAATTTTCTCGTAAACTCAATAGATGAAAACGCATATTTTTTGTCAATATCCTCACTTATTTGAAAAATACCACTAACAAAAGCGGGCATGGTTCTAAAGGGAGCCTCCATAAGCTTTAATTTCCCCTTTTTAGGAGCAGAGAGCTCCAAGGTAGAGGAGTAGTCATAGACACCAGCGCCTAGGCTTGAGGAAAGACCGTATCCTAAAACAACAGAATTAGAATCAAAGTCAATCCATTCTCCAATTACAACCAGACTATCTATGGAGTTACCTTTAGTATAATTGGAAGAAATACCTCTGATGTATGCAGCTTCATTTTTTCCTTCAAAACCAAAAAAAACTTTTTCTTCAATAACTCGTGAACAAAAAAGAACGCCATTTGTGTTAAGAATGCTGTCCAAGGTTTTTGTATTAACCTTTAGCGATTTACCATTTTTGGAAATGACCTTGTAATCAGGCTCAAATTGATCATAAAAAGTCATGCCGAATTCTTTCAACCCCTCAAAACCACTCAAAACAATTAATAAAGAAGAAGAGCTAACTATCAGAACAACTATTGCAAAGACGTTAATTCTATTAACAACAGTTTTAGAACTTTTTGAAAACAAATATCTTAAAGCAATTCGGAGTGAAAACCTCACACTTATTTTTTTTGTTTTGAAGGAAGAAGGTCTGGATCAGTAATTGGGTTCTCACGCAATTTAAGCGCAGAATCAATTTTTTCAATATAATCCAGGGAATCGTCAACATAAAAAGTCAATTGAGGAGTTCTTCTCATTTGATTTTTCATTATTTGGGATAAATCGTGTCTTATTTTAAAGCTGTTTTCTTGTAAGGCTTTTAAATGATCTAGTGCAGAAGCTGAAGGAAAAATACTTAAAAAAACTTTTGCAAAAGCAAGGTCGATGGTTACGTGAACCTTTGTTATTGAGATAATAAGGTTTGAGAGGCCCTCTTTTCTTATAGAACCCTGCAAAAGAGTAGCTAGTTCTTTTTGTATTACAGAGGCGATTTTTTTTTGCCTTGGAGTCTCTTCATTCATAGTGACAAAGTTAAGCATTATTTGTATTTTTAAATTGAGTTTTTGAAATTCAAAAAAACAAAGTAAAAACTTGTAAAAAACAACCAAATATTTTCTAAATTTACTTAGTGTAAATAAACACATAGATTATTTAAAACTAACCGAGTTATAAAACCAAAGCTTAATGGATAAAAAACCAACGGTAGAGTTAAAATTACCGATATTAAAAAACATGGAGCTTGTTGCTACACAAACTGCTGAAGTTGTAGCCAAGCACATGGACCTGTCAGAAGAAAAATCAGGAGAAATATCAATGGCCCTAATCGAAGCGTGTATAAATGCTTTTGAGCACTCTGAATCTAAAAGTGAGGTTTATATTCACTTTTTAATTGATGACGAAAATCTCATAATTAAAGTTATTGACAAAGGCAAGGGGTTTGATGAGTCAAATGTAAAAATCCCAAAAATAGAATCTAAAATTAATACTGACGAAAGAAAAAGGGGTTGGGGTATTATGCTCATAAAAGAATTAATGGATTCTGTTGATTTTGAGTCAGATCACACAGGAACAACACTAACTATGGTTAAAAAAAAGGATGGAAATGAATAAAGTAACAAATGTTGAGCTAATTGGAAATGTAATTGTAATTGCAACGGAAGGATACCTTAACAAAGACCTTGGCGAAGAGATTCAAAATGCCGCTCAAGAGCATATTTCAAAAGGCGCAAATAAGGTTCTAATCAACCTTGAAAGATCTAATATTGTTAACAGTATCGGAGCATCAATTTTAATCGAACTAATTGAGCAACTTCAGGAGTCTGACGGCGTTCTTTCGTTTTGTAATCTTGCCCCAATTATTGAAAAGACATTCAAAATAATGGGTCTAACCAAATACTGTGACAGCTATCCTACTCAGGAAGAGGCCATTTCAGGAATGTCATAAGGAATTAAATCATTTTGGAGACAATCTTACGCCTTAACGAATATGAAGCTCTTAAGGACAAGATTAATTATGTCAAAGATCAAGAAGGACTAAAAAAACTTCAAGTTTGTTTTTTTGGAAAAAAAACAATAGTTAAGGCTCTTAATTTAATAGAATATTTTGATCCAACTCCTCCTCAAAATATATCTGATGGAAAAAACTTTCAAATCCAAGACTTAAATAAGGACAAAAAGTATATCGTTTCTTCGTGTAATTTTCACTCACTTAATTCAGCACTTTCTATTGATATTATATCTAATAACAAATCGGTAGGAATAATTTTTTTGCCTTTTGAAATAACACCCCCATCTGAACATCGATCTTTAATTTTAAATCTCAAAACTCAAATTGAAACTCAAATTGAGGTGAAAGAACTAGAGCAAAAGCTATCAAACACAAATAAAGAGCTTAGAAACAAGTTACTTGAAATAGAGTCATTAATTGATGTGACTGAAATCATAAACAACCAACAAGGTCTAAAACAGAATCTTTTTGAAAATATTTTAATAACTATACTTTCTATATTGGACGCATCAAAGGGAATGGTGCTTCTTAAAGATGAAAAATCTGGATTTTTCAACGTTATATCACAGTTTAATATTTTGAAGGAAGAACTGCCAAATAAAATTATAAGAATCACGAAAGGTGTTTTGAAAGAATTAAATGAAGAAAAGACCTCTAGAATAATTGATGAACCAGGCAACTATGAAATCCTCAAAGCTTCAAAAAAAAATTGTATTGTTAGCCCAATCATTACAGGCAGCTCAGTTGAAGGAGTTCTTCTTCTTTTTGACAAGGAGAGTAGGAATGGATTAATAAAGTTTACTCAACAAGACTTGAGACTTTTTGATAGTTTGAGTAAAAAAGTAAGCCTTGCATATGATAATATTAGATTAATTGATTCTTTAAAAGGCTCAAATAAGCTTGTAGACAACATTATGTCTTCTATTACTACAGGAATCATAATGATTAATGTTTTAGGAGAAATCGAATTTGTAAACCACTCGGCAAAAAAGATATTTGGAGTAGAACAAAAAGATGTAATAAACAACCACTACTTCATGGTTTTTCAAAACAATCCGAGCCTAATAACGCTTCTTGAAAACTCAGAAATTAAAAATGAAATTACATATGAAGATAATTTCAAAATTAAGGATATAAACGAAGCTCCTCATGAAATTAATCTGACGCTTTCTCCAGTTTATGATGAGGAAAATCAAAGATCAGGTACCGTTTTCTCTTTTGAGGACTTATCAGGTATAAATAAAATTAAATCAACATTTAAAAAATATGTTTCTGAAAACATTGTAGATGAACTACTTCAAAATGAAAGTTCACTGGAGCTCGGCGGGGCTCAGAGTGAAGTCTGTGTTCTCTTCTCCGACATCAGAGGGTTTACTGCTCTTTCAGAAAAAATGAAGCCATCAGACGTTGTATACTTACTTAACACATATTTTGAATCGATGATTGAAGTTGTTTTTTCCCACAATGGAACATTAGATAAAATAATCGGCGATGAGCTTATGGTTTTGTACGGAGTGCCCTTAAAGAATAAAAACGATTCACAAAGTGCTGTTAATTCAGCACTGGCGATGTTCAAGGCTCTGGAAAAGTTTAATAAGGTAATAGAAAAAGAAAACTTACCTAAGTTAGAGATAGGCATTGGTATTAATTATGGTAAAGTAGTATCTGGTAATATAGGATCGGAGAGACAGATGAATTACACTGTTATTGGAGACGCTGTTAATCTAGCCTCTAGACTTTGTTCTCACGCAAAGTCAGGAGAAATAGTTATATCTAAAAGCGTATATGAAAATTTAGACAACTCAAATGGTTTTGACTCTCAAACTCCAATCAGGGTAAAAGGAAAATCAAATGAAATAGAAAATTGGATCCATAAATCTATTTAAGCGGTTTTTTTAATTATAACAATAGTTATGTCATCCGGATTCATGACCCCTTTCGCCCAGTCATCCGATAAGAAAACAAGAGCATCTTTAATTTCACTGGCACTTTTTTCTGCATTTTCTTTAATACAGGCTTCAATCTTATCATAATCCAATAAGTCACCAGAAGGGTTTGGCAGCTCTGGTAGACCATCCGATATCATGACCATTACATCACCAGGCTTGAAATCTTTTTTAACTCCATCAAACTTTTCATTTTCAAGTCCCCCTAGCGGAAGGTTTGGCACTAAGACTTCTTCTACTTCTTTAGATTTAGAGGAGAAAAAATAAGTAGGTGGCATAGCAGCAGAACTAAGTTCCACCGCGTCTTTATTAAATTTAGCAACACTAAGACTCATTCGAAGTCTACCAAAATTGACACGTTTAACGATTCTGTTGAGCTGACCTAAAATCGTGGAAGGCTCACCCATAGGAACTCCATTAAGCCCAGCTTTGGTAACAGAAACCATAATTCCAGATATCACACCGTGCCCAGTTGCGTCCCCGCAAATAGCGTAAAAATATTCTCCTTTTTTATAAAAGAAGTCGTAATAATCCCCACCGATTTCAGTAGCAGGTTTTAAATAAGTGCTGATTTCAAAACCGTCAACAGTAGGAAGAACTTTAGGGAGCAAACTGTTTTGTAGCTCTTTTGCTTCTTCAAGTTCTTTAGATTTTCTTTCTCCCTCCATTTTCTCTTTAGTCATCTTTTCTCGGTACTTCACAAAAGATCTAAATCCAATTACCAAAATTAATATATAAGCAGCATATGCAAAATATGTCCTGTACCAAGGCGGGAGAATGGTGAGTCTATAGCTTGCGCCAACTTCATTCCAGACACCATCATTATTTGAGCCAAGAACTCTGAACGTATAAGATCCGATCGGTAAATTTGTATAGCTTACAAATCTTCTTGTACCAGCTTGCACCCAATTTTCATCATAGCCCTCCATCTTATATTTATACTGATTTTGATCGGTGTTTCTAAAATTAAAAGCAACATAATCAAAAGAGACCGAATTGTTTATAAAGTTAATTTCATTGATTTCATTGTTTGAAACAGCGTCAAGCTTATAGTTAACATCTCCAATATTAATGTTTTGAATAATTACTTTTGGCGGAACTGAATTCTCACTAATATCTTTAGGGTTAAAATAATTGATTCCAGCAAGACCACCCATTGCAATAAATCCGTTATCGTTCACATCTGCAGTTCCAGAATTGAATTCATAATCTTGAACACCGTCTATCGGAGTATATTGACGGAACATTTTATTGAAAGGATTATATTTTATGATACCTTGATTAGAGGACATCCAAAAATTATCATCTTCATCTTTAAACATATTATATAAATACATATTTGGAAGACCATCATTTGATGTAATAAAACCTATGTCTTCTGTATTTAGATCAATATAAAGAATCCCATTACCATAAGTTCCAAAATATAATTTACCATCATGGAAAACACCTGGTTGTTGGTAAGAAGTAAGATAGTTTTTTAGCTTCTCCTTTTCATTTGGTATTAGGTCAATAACTTCATTTGTTAACTCATTCCACAAAAACACAGACCTGTCAGAAACAATATAAGTGTTCGTAGAATCAATCCTATGAAACCCAGTTGTAGGCTCGATAATTTTCTCTGTTAAAATTTTATATTCTTCGTACTTACCCTTTCCGTATTTATCAACAATCCAACCCGTAATTGGACCGGGGAAAATTATATCTCCAGAATATGTCATATATGGATCAAAGAACCTATTTATCTGGTTTTGATCTTTTTTTAGATCATTGTATGCCCCTAAAAGTTTAAAAGTATTTTCATTTTTTCTTTTAACAATGAGGTTCCCCCCCTCAAAAGCCCAAATAGAACCTATTTTATCTTTGAAAATCTGATAAGTTGTTGCGTCATCAATGTTTTTCTTGTTATACACCTTGGTTGTATTGTTTTGCAAGTCTACCTTAACTATGCCTCCTCCCGGTTCTCTAGAACCAGCCCAAATATTACCGTCGTCATCAAACACTAATCCCCAAATAACTCCAAGCCCCAAACCCATATTTTTTGGTGTGTTTCTCAGAAAAGGTTTAAATTTTTTCTTGTTGGGATCATATTTTAATACTCCGGCAAAATTAGAGGAGATCCATATGTTGTCTTGATTGTCTTTTATAATATTATTAAATGACTTACCCAATAGAGCAGAACTGTCTTCTCTTAACATCGTGATTTTTTCAGAATTTAAATCAACAATATCAATGCCTACGTTTTCAATATTAACCCATAATTCTTCACTTTTTTTATTGTAAAATAATTGAGAATTACCTTTTGTTATATCAAACTTATCCGAAACCTTCTCAACATTTTCCTTCAAAATATCGGATTTAAGAAGTCCATTTTGTGTAGACAAGAAAAACTCCGAAGAGTTAATTTTCTCAAAACTATGAACCCACAATCTAGACTCGTTATTATCACCAGAAAAAAGAGTTTTTGTGAAAACTTCCTCCACGGTATTGAATATTCGAATACCATTTCCAGTTGCAACTAAAATATTAATATCGTCAATCCACTCTATTTCGTTTATTAACTTATGGGATGTTTCTAATTCAAATCCAACAAAATTTAAGTTATCCTCAAAAAACTTTTGTTTACCAGATTCGGAGTCTATTCTTATCAAACCAAAACCAAAAACTCCAACATATGCGTATCTATCATCGGGAGAAATAATTATAGATCTAGGCTGTGGATAAAACTGTAAATTTCTTCTTTTAGGAACGTTTTTTATAGAGTCTTTATAAACTGGATCAAAATTATACCAGATTTCACTATACCTATCATATTTAGATACGTTACCCTGTTGATCTGTGGCCCATATGTTCCCTTTAGAGTCCTCTGTTATTGCATTGACCCACCCTAAATTTGTTGAGGACGAGTCGGAAATGATACTAGAAAAGTTAGTAAACTCATACCCGTCAAACCGATCTATCCCACTTTGAGACCCTATCCACACGTAACCTAAACTGTCTTGATAAACTGTATTAGAGGCATTCATTGCAGTGCCCTGCTCAACACCGTATTTCTCAAACTCGTATTGAGAAGTATCCTCTAGTTTTTGAGAAAACAAATACAGATTGGTCGTTAAACAAAACCCAATAAATAAAAAGATAATTTTTTTCATAGTATTTTATTTAAGCTGCTTTTTTAATTATAACAATAGTTATGTCATCCGGATTCATGACCCCTTTCGCCCAGTCATCCGATAAGAAAACAAGAGCATCTTTAATTTCACTGGCACTTTTTTCTGCATTTTCTTTAATACAGGCTTCAATCTTATCATAATCCAATAAGTCACCAGAAGGGTTTGGCAGCTCTGGTAGACCATCCGATATCATGACCATTACATCACCAGGCTTGAAATCTTTTTTAACTCCATCAAACTTTTCATTTTCAAGTCCCCCTAGCGGAAGGTTTGGCACTAAGACTTCTTCTACTTCTTTAGATTTAGAGGAGAAAAAATAAGTAGGTGGCATAGCAGCAGAACTAAGTTCCACCGCGTCTTTATTAAATTTAGCAACACTAAGACTCATTCGAAGTCTACCAAAATTGACACGTTTAACGATTCTGTTGAGCTGACCTAAAATCGTGGAAGGCTCACCCATAGGAACTCCATTAAGCCCAGCTTTGGTAACAGAAACCATAATTCCAGATATCACACCGTGCCCAGTTGCGTCCCCGCAAATAGCGTAAAAATATTCTCCTTTTTTATAAAAGAAGTCGTAATAATCCCCACCGATTTCAGTAGCAGGTTTTAAATAAGTGCTGATTTCAAAACCGTCAACAGTAGGAAGAACTTTAGGGAGCAAACTGTTTTGTAGCTCTTTTGCTTCTTCAAGTTCTTTAGATTTTCTTTCTCCCTCCATTTTCTCTTTAGTCATCTTTTCTCGGTACTTCACAAAGAAAGTCACAGTGATAATTAAAA
>NZ_CEZOWA010000010.1:0-66175 GCF_983056325.1 Candidatus Marivariicella sp.
TCTTCAGTACGAGAGGACCGAGATGGACTGACCTCTAGTGTACCGGTTGTTCCGCCAGGAGCATTGCCGGGTAGCTACGTCGGGAAAGGATAAGCACTGAAAGCATATAAGTGCGAAACCAACCACAAGATGAGATTTCTTTTAAGGGTCGTAGGAGACGACTACGTTGATAGGTCACAGGTGTAAAGGCAGTAATGTCATAGCCGAGTGATACTAATTACCCGTAAGCCTATCGTCAAGCTTTTTCTTTAAAATTTAATTTAATTGCTTGTAATACTTGTTATTTTTTATTTCAATATGTTAACTTATTATAGGAGTCAATGACTTCTGAAAATTAAGGTGGTTATAGCAATGGGGCTCACCTCTTCCCTTTCCGAACAGAGAAGTTAAGTCCATTAGCGCAGATGGTACTGCCATTTGGTGGGAGAGTATGTCGCCGCCTTCTTTAAAACCCTTCACTTTTAGTGGAGGGTTTTTTTTAATTAGTCACTAAATCTCCCTCCATATTTTTTTTAGGTAAATCCGATGATCCAGATAGATATTTATCAATGTTATATGCAGCTTCTCTTCCTTCTGAAATAGCCCATACAATTAGAGATTGTCCTCTACGACTATCTCCTGCTACATAAATATTCTTTTTATTTGTTT
Organism: Candidatus Marivariicella sp.; assembly: GCF_983056325.1. Lineage (NCBI taxonomy): Bacteria > Pseudomonadati > Bacteroidota > Flavobacteriia > Flavobacteriales > Flavobacteriaceae > Candidatus Marivariicella > Candidatus Marivariicella sp. The sequence goes on from NZ_CEZOWA010000010.1 coordinate 649, forward strand.
GATAGTCTCCACCCCCTTTAATATTCCCTTTGTCATCAAAATTTAGATTAAATTGTTGAGGAAGTGTTTTTTCAGGACCATTAAACCCTAATGCTAATAGGGCTAATTCGCATGGCCAAATTTTTTCTGATCCTTTTTTTTCTTTTAATTTTGGTTTTTGATCAGGTTCTTTTTCCCATCTAACCTCAACTGTTTTTAATGATATTAAATTTCCATTTTTGTCTCCTATAAATTCTTTGGTTAAAATACTCCATTCTCTGTGACTTCCTTCTTTATGTGATGAACTTGTTTTTAATTTAAATGGCCAATATGGCCATGGATTTTCTTCTGTTCTGTATTCTGAAGGTTTTGCCATTAGTTCAAAGTTTGTGACACTTTTAGCACCCTGTCGATTAGACGTGCCGATGCAGTCAGACCCAGTATCCCCACCCCCAATAACTATAACATTTTTATTTTTTGCTAGGTATTTTTTTTCACGCTTTAATTGTCCATCAACAGCCTTATTATTATGAGGTAAAAAGTCCATTGCTTGTATTATTCCATTTAGATTTGATCCTGGAATTGGTAAATCTCTTTTAATTGAAGCTCCGGTTGAAATTAAAATAACATCAAAGTTGTTTTCTAACTCATTTGTAGTTAAATCTTTTCCAATTTCTACATTACATTTGAATTTTATTCCTTCATCAATTAATACCTTTATTCTTCTATCAATTATTTTTTTCTCCATTTTAAAATCAGGAATTCCATAACGAAGGAGTCCTCCAATTTTATTTTCACGCTCGTAAACTGTTATGTTGTGTCCAGCCCTATTTAATTGTTGTGATGCAGCTAAACCAGCTGGTCCTGATCCAATTATTGCTATTTTTTTATTTGTTCTTTTCTTTGGAGGATTTGCGATTATCCATCCCTCCATGAAGCCTCTTTCAACAATATATTTTTCTATTAATTCAATTGAGACAGGGGGATTAACAATTCCTAACACACAAGATTCTTCGCAGGGAGCTGGACAAAGTCTTCCGGTAAATTCCGGGAAATTATTGGTACTGTGGAGTATGTCTAAAGCTCGTCTCCATTCATTTTGATAAACAGCATCATTAAAGTCAGGAATCATATTTCCTAAAGGACATCCACTATGGCAAAAGGGAACTCCACAGTCCATGCAACGAGCCCCTTCTTCCTGTAGTTTCTTTTCATCAGGAGCTAACGTGAATTCTTTATAATTTTTAATTCTTTTTTTTGGAGCCGTAACGTTTTCTTTTAGTCTATCAAACTCGACAAATCCTCTTATTTTACCCATAACTTATATAGTTTTTTCGGTCAATTCATTTGACATAATTTCCAATGCACGCTTATAGTCGGTGGGCATTACTTTAATAAAGTTAAATTTTGATTTTGACCAGTTTCTTAATATTTCTTCAGCTTTAGGACTCTTTGTATATTCAAAATGATTTTTTAATAAATTGAGTACTTCTTTATTATCATCTTTAGTCATGTTTTCTAATTCGATCATTTCTAAATTGAATTTTTTTTCATCAAAAAAATTATCTTTATTATATAGATATGCTATTCCTCCACTCATACCTGCTGCAAAATTTCTCCCAAAATCCCCTAAAATTACAGCAATACCCCCTGTCATATATTCACACCCATGATCCCCAATTCCTTCTACAACTGCTTTCGCTCCTGAATTTCGGACACAAAAACGTTCTCCAGCTATTCCATTTATGTATGCTTCCCCATTTGTTGCTCCATATAAAGAAACATTCCCTACAATTACATTTTCATGAGGAATAAATGTTGCTTCCTTTGGAACTTTAGCAACTAAGGTGGCTCCAGAAAGCCCCTTTCCAAAATAGTCATTTGCTGTTCCAACTATTTTCATGAAAAGACCTGATACCGAAAATGCTCCAAAACTTTGTCCAGCCGTTCCATTAAAATTAATTTTCAAAGTATCTTTTGGAAGCCCTTTTGCTCCATAAAGTTTTGAAATTTCATTGCTTAGTATAGTTCCTACTGTTCGATTTGTGTTCGTGATTGGGAATTTTAAATTCTGATTTATTTTTTTGGTTATGGCATCTTTAGCCTGACTTAGAATCTTAAAATCTAAAACATTTTCTAGATTATGATCTTGTGGAATAGTATTTCGTTCTCTGTATCCAGAAGGAACACTCGGTTTGTATAGGATACTTGAGAGATCAATTCCTTTGACTTTATAATGATTAATAGCCTTATTCATGTTTAGTTTTTGTGATTGGCCAACCATTTCATTAATCGTTCTAAAACCTAATTCTGACATAATTTCTCTTAATTCTTCCGCAACAAAGTGCATGTAGTTTATCACGTGCTCTGGTTTACCTTTAAAGTTTTTTCTTAATTCAGGATCTTGAGTTGCAATACCGACTGGACAGGTATTTAAATGACATGCTCGCATCATTATACATCCTGAAGCTATTAATGGTGCTGTTGAAAACCCAAATTCTTCTGCGCCTAGTAAACATGCGATAGCTACATCTCTTCCGGTTTTCATTTGACCATCACATTCAAGTACAATCCTACTTCTTAAATCGTTCATTACTAAAGTCTGTTGTGCCTCAGCTATCCCAAGCTCCCAAGGAAGGCCAGCATGTTTTAATGATGTAAGAGGCGAGGCACCTGTCCCTCCGTCAAAACCAGAAATAAGTATTACATCTGCCTTAGCTTTTGCAACACCAGCTGCAATAGTTCCAACTCCGACTTCTGAAACTAACTTTACATTTATCCTAGCAAAACGGTTGGCGTTTTTCAAATCATATATTAACTGAGAAAGATCTTCTATAGAATATATGTCATGATGTGGAGGTGGAGAAATTAATCCAACGTATGGAGTTGAATTTCTTACAGATGCAATGTAAGGGTTGACCTTTTGTCCTGGAAGCTGGCCACCTTCTCCAGGCTTTGCTCCTTGAGCCATTTTTATTTGGATTTCTTGGGCTGAACTTAAGAAATGACTGGATACACCAAACCTGCCAGAAGCAACTTGTTTTATGGCAGAGTTTTTAAGGTTTCCATTTCTATCAGGTTTAAATCGTTTAGAGTCCTCACCGCCTTCACCAGAATTACTCTTCCCTCCAATTTTATTCATTGCAATTGCCAAGTTTTCGTGTGCTTCTTGACTTATTGATCCAAGTGACATTGCTCCAGTTTTGAAACGTTTCACTATTTCGGTCCAAGATTCAACTTGGTCGATAGGTATTGGGTCAAAACTTGAAAACTCAAATAGACCCCTTATGGTCATTAATCTTTCGTTTTGATTATTAATCATTTTTGAGAAAGATTTATAACTTTTCGGATCTTCTTGTCGTACTGCTTTTTGAAGACTTGAAATAGTTAAAGGGTTTACGGAATGTGCCTCCCCATCTCTTCTCCATCTATAATCCCCCCCGATTTCCAAAGGGAGTCCAGTTTTTAATTGATGATTGTATGCTTTATAATGTTTTGATCTTATTTCTTTTTCAATTTCATAGAGCCCTATTCCTTGAATTCTGGTAGCAGTATTACAAAAAAATCGATCTATAAACTTTTCAGATAAACCTAATGCTTCAAAAATCTGAGCTCCCCTATATGAATGAAGAGTAGATATTCCTATTTTGTTCATAATTTTTACAATTCCAGTCGCAATAGCTTTATTAAAATTAATTATAGCTTTTTCAGGTTTAATACTAATAGCCCCTTTAGAAGTTTGGTTAATGATAATTTCATTTACCATAAAAGGATTAATTGCACTAGCACCATACCCAAATAATAAAGCAAAATGATGGGGTTCTCTTGGTTCAGCAGATTCGATAATTATCCCAAATTTAGAACGTTTTTTTAATCTTTTAAAAGCGTTATGAACGTGAGCTGTGGCTAGCAAAACAGGTATTGGAGCTAATTTTTTTGAGACTCCTCTATCAGAGAGAATAATAATATTTACACCCTTATTCAATTCATTTTCTATATTTTTTACAATTAAACCTAAAGCATCTTCTAGACCATTTAATCCTGAAATAATATCATATAATATTGACACTGTAAAACTTTTAAAATGAACATTTTTAATAAACTTTATTTTATCCAAATCTTCATTTGAAATAATGGGATTTTGAATCCTAAGTTTTTTTGAATGATTAGATGTAATATTAAATAAGTTGAATTCATTACCTATTGTTAAACTGGTATCTGTGACTATTTCTTCTCTTATTCCGTCTAATGGTGGGTTAGTTACTTGAGCAAATAATTGTTTAAAGTAGTTGAAAAGTAATTGTGGTTTTTCAGACAGAACAGCAAGTGGAGTGTCAGTCCCCATGGACCCAATAGCTTCTTTTGCCAACTTACTCATAGGTATTATTATAGTCTTAATGTCTTCAAGTGTATAACCAAACATTCTCATTCTGGTTTCAAAACACTCATTTTCTTTTGGAGTTTTATTACCAGTGTATGGAATATTTTTTAAGGTTAGTAGGTTTTCATTAAGCCATTTTTGGTATGGATGCTTTTTTGATATTTCTTTTTTAATTTCTTCATCTTTAATTATGCGTCCTGAATCCATATCTACTAAAAACATTTTTCCAGGCTCTAGTCTTCCATGGTGTTCAACATTTTTTGGAGGAATATCAAGAACTCCAGTTTCAGATGACATAACTACATAGCCATCTTTTGTAACAGAGTATCGAGAGGGTCTTAATCCGTTTCTGTCTAAAACAGCTCCAATAAACTTTCCGTCAGTAAATGGAATAGAAGCTGGACCATCCCATGGCTCCATTATACAAGAATTGTATTTGTAAAAAGCCTTTTTTTCTTTATCCATTGATAGATGTTTTTCCCAAGCTTCAGGAACTAGAATCATCATCACTTCAGGTAATGATCTACCTGTTGCTAACAGGAGTTCAACTACCATATCCATTGATGCAGAATCAGATTTTCCAGGTAGAATAATTGGTATAATTTTCTTTATCTCAGAACCAAAAAGAGGACTATCTAGAAGCTCTTCTCTTGTTTGCATTCGACTATAATTTCCTTTAAATGTATTTATTTCTCCATTATGACACATATATCTAAATGGCTGAGCTAAATCCCAAGTAGGGAATGTGTTTGTTGAGAATCGCTGGTGAACCAAAGCTAGTCTAGTTATAAAGCTTGATTCAGATAAATCTGTGAAATAAGCTTTTATATCCTCAGGAATCAATAATCCTTTATAAATTATTGTATGTAATGATAAACTTGAAACATAAAAATATTTAGCCTGTGAAAGTTTTGAGTTCAAAATTGTATGTTCAGATATTTTTCTAGCAATAAATAGTTTTATATTAAACTCATGTTCAGATATTTCTAATCTATTTTTTCCAATAAATACCTGCATTATATAAGGTTCAGTCTGAGCTGCTATTTTCCCAATAATATTTCTATTAACAGGAACCTTCCTCCATCCTAAAATTTTTAATTTTTGTTTTTTTATTTCTGATTCTAGTACACCAATACAATAGGTTCTTTGGTTTTCTTTTTGAGGTAAAAAAACCATACCAACGGCATATTCTTTTTCATTAGGCAATTCAAAACTGCATTTAGTATTAAAAAAATCATGTGGAATTTCAATTAATATTCCAGCTCCATCTCCAGTTTTTCCATCTGAACTAACTGCTCCACGATGTTCAAGTTTACATAGGATATTAAGAGCTTTGTGGATTATATTATTTGTTTTTTTTCCTTGAAGACTACAAATAAATCCGGCACCACAGTTGTCATGTTCAAATTCAGGATTGTACAGTCCTTGTTTTTTGGGAAACATATATTTATTTACTTGGTTTTTACTAAATTAGTGTTTGGTAGGCCTTAATCTTCGAAAAGCTAACAAACATTGTTACTTAATAATAATAATAATAATTTTATCCTTTATAAATATTAATTTAGCATTATAGTGTACGACTTTTTAAATACTTGATAATTCAATGATTATGAAAAAAGACAGATTTAGAATTATAGGAGTGATGTCAGGAACTTCTCTAGATGGTATTGATCTTGCACTAATCGATTTTAATACTAAATCTTGGGACTATAATATAATAGAATCAACAACCATACCTTATTCAGAAAAGTGGATTAAAACTTTATTAAATATTTATAATTTAGATATTGAAAATATTTATAAAATTGATAAGAACTATACTCGGTATTTGGGTGAAATAATTAATGATTTTATTAAAAAAAATAAGATTACAAATATTGATTTAGTTAGTTCACATGGTCATACTGCAAAGCATGTTCCAGAAGATAAGGTCACCTACCAATTGGGGAACCTCTCATCCATAAACTATCTATTTAACCTTAAAACAATATGTGATTTTCGAACACAGGACGTTAAATTAAACGGTCAAGGTGCTCCACTTGTTCCAATAGGAGATAAAATATTATTTTCAGACTACGATGTGTGTTTAAACCTTGGAGGTTTTGCAAATATATCGAGAGAATTTAAAGGAAAGAGAATAGCTTTTGATGTTTGCTCAGTCAATCTAGTCTTTAATTATTTGGCACAAATGAAGTTTATGCAATATGATAAAAACGGAGAATTAGCAAGGTCAGGTGTCTTAATAAAAAGTATGTATAATAAACTCAATCAAATTGATTTTTATAATTTATCATTTCCTAAATCTTTGGGTGTAGAGTGGAATGTTAACGAGATTTATCCAATAATTGACGAAGAGCTAAAAATAAGTAGTTTAGAAGATGTGACTCATACTTATTTAATGCACGTTGTATTAAAAATAAGTGATTGTTTGAAATTTGATGATAAGGTTTTAGTAACCGGGGGGGGAGCTCTTAATAAATTTCTAATTAAAACTTTAAAATCTAAAACTAAGGCTCAAATAGTAATTCCATCAGTGGATTTAATAAATTACAAGGAAGCTTTGATTTTTGGACTTATTGGTTTACTTAGATTTTTAAAAATAAATAATTGTCTGTCATCAGTTACAGGTGCTTATAGAGACCATTGTTCGGGAAAGATAATTGAGGCTAAATAAAGACACCATTGTTATATTTTATACATTAGTGGACTCTAAGTTTAAAATATTTTGTGTTGTAGTTTAAATTAAAAACAGGTATGGAAAGTATTGTAGTAATTATTTTTATTCTTGGCTACTTATTGATAACACTTGAGCATAATCTAAAAATTGACAAGTTAATCCCAGCTCTAGCAATGATGGCCTTTTTGTGGGCAATTATATCTTTATGGCATCTGCCGGTTTTTGATGTTAACACAAATTTAAGGCAGTTAGAACCAACGCATATTGATGAGGCTTTATTACATCATCTTGGTAAAACAGCTGAGATAATTATTTTTCTTCTTGGAGCTATGACTATTGTTGAGATAATTGATTATTTCAATGGTTTTTTCACAATTAAAACTTTTATCAAAACAAAAAGTAAAAAAAAGCTTTTATGGATTTTTGCATTTTTAGCTTTTGTTTTATCTGCCATAATTGATAATCTAACAGCAACCATAGTTTTAATAACCATACTTCAAAAAATTGTTCATGATCGTAATTCAAGACTTTGGTTTGCGGGATTAATAATTATTGCTGCCAATGCCGGTGGAGCTTGGTCTCCAATTGGAGATGTTACAACAACAATGCTATGGATTGGAAATAAGGTTACAACACTTAAACTTGTGGGGTATTTATTAATTCCTTCTCTAGTTTGTATTTTAGTCCCCGTGATAATAGCTTCGATGCTCCCTGCTTTTAAGGGCAAAAATATAGTTAATGATGATGACAAAGAGGTTATTTCCCATCCAAAAGGAGCTATTATGCTTTATATAGGTCTTGCTGCAATTGTCTTTGTTCCTGTTTTTAAAACTATTACACAACTACCCCCCTATGTCGGTATGATGCTTTCTCTAGCTGTAGTTGCAACATTTGCCGAAATATTTAGTAATGCAAAAATCAATATTACTTCAATTGATGAGGAAAGTGACGCAAATTCAAGTCACAGCCCAGTTCATAGCTCCTTATCAAAAATTGAATTACCAAGTATCCTTTTTTTCTTAGGAATATTGTTGTCTGTTGCTGCACTTGAATCTTTAGGTATTTTATTTGAATTTGCAGGAACACTAAACACTCTAATTCCAAATACAGATATTGTTGTAATTTTATTTGGTTTTGGTTCAGCTGTTATTGATAATGTTCCTTTAGTAGCTGCAAGTATGGGGATGTTTTCAGAGCCAATAGATAATCCGCTGTGGCATTTTATTGCATTTTCAGCTGGAACAGGAGGAAGTATGTTGATAATTGGTTCTGCAGCTGGAGTAGTTGCAATGGGGATGGAAAAAATTGATTTTTTCTGGTATTTAAAAAATATTTCATGGCTGGCTTTATTAGGTTTTTTATCTGGATCATTCACTTTTATTTTATTACGTAATTTTGTAGCTTAAAAAAATTTTAAATCATTTTTTAGTTATTAATAATATTCAAAACACACATGCTTATTTTTCAAGAGTCTCCTGCTTTACAAACTGAAAAAACAATTTCAATAATTGAACTAATTGAAAATGGTGGAATAGGTGGAATGCTAATAATAGGTATTCTTTTTGTACTACTGACAATTGTTATTTATATCTACTTTGAAAGGTTGTTTGCTATTAGAGCTGCAACAATAGTTGAGAAAAAATTTATGCCTGAAATTAGAACTCATGTTTTAGGTGGGGAAATTGAAAAAGCAAAAATTTTATGTCAATCTTATGATAATCCAGTCGCAAGATTATTGGAAAAAGGTGTATCTAGAATAGGTCGTCCACTTGAAGATATTAATTCTGCACTAGAAAATGCTGGAAGAATTGAGGTTTATAAACTTGAAAAAAACGTCAGTATATTGGCGACAATTGCAGGAGTTGCCCCAATGATTGGTTTTTTAGGTACTGTGATTGGAATGATACTTTCTATTTTTGAAATATCAACAGCAGGAGGAAATATTGACATGCAACTTCTTTCAAATGGACTTTATACAGCAATGACGACAACAGTTGCCGGATTGATTGTTGGGATTATAAGTTACATATCGTATAATCACCTTGTTGTAAAAACAAACAAAGTTGTATATCAAATGGAAACCACGTCATTGGATTTCTTTGATTTATTAAATGAGCCAACATAACTAATGAATTTTAAAGGAAGAAATAAGATTAGCCCCGAGTTCAATATGTCTTCAATGACTGATATAGTTTTTTTACTTTTAATCTTCTTCATGATTGCATCAACCTTGTCTAAACAGCTAGATACAATAAGTGTAGAGCTTCCAAAAGCAAAGGGAAAAACCGAAAATAGAAAATCAGTTGCGGTTACTATTTCTTCTTCAAGTATTTTTTATGTTGATGATCAAATTGTGAATAAAAATAATTTAAAAGAAAATATCATAAAACAAATGGATGGAATTAAACCTCCATCTATTGTCTTAAGAACAGCAAAAAATGTTCCTATAGATGAAGTTGTTCATGTTATGAATATTGCCAATCAAAATAGTATAAAAGTTATTTTGGCTGTTGACGCCAATTAAGTAGAATGAATTTTTTAAAGACACGACACGAACAAAAATCTTTTTTAATTACCATTCTCATGGTAGTACTAATATTATTTTTATTTTCTTTTGTTGGTCTTAAATACATTGATCCTCCAATTGAATACGGAATGGAGATTAATTTTGGTTCTAGTGACCTAGGTAAAGGATTGAGTTTGAAGAGTGAAAAAGATAATGATTCCATGACTGATGAGGTTGATATTTCAGAAGAAGTCATCAGTCCAAATGAGCCAACTTTATCAGAAACTCTTCCTACAAAAGTTATAACACAAAAAAATAGTAATTCTGAGGTTGTTGATAAGATAAATGCAGATTCATTAATTACAATTGATAAAAAAACTGAAAATAAAATTTCACAAAATAATATAGAGATTGTAAAACCAAAAGTTAGTGATGTAACAAAGTCAATTATTTCGAACTTAACAAATTCTAAAAGTGATTCAGAAAATCCACAAGGGCAAGGAGAAACTAAGGGTTTGTCTGACCAAGGAAAATCAGAAGGGGATCCATATTCAACTATTTACTATGGACAGGAGGGGCGAGGTGGTCAAGGCGTTGGTTATGGTTTAAGCGGAAGAAGTCTTCAGGTAAATGGAAAGGAAACACAGGATTGTAATGAATCAGGAGTTGTTGTAGTTAGAATAGTAGTAAATAAACTAGGTGAAGTAACTTCTGCGGAACCTGGAGTAAAAGGAACTACAAATAATGATCCTTGCCTTATAATTCCTGCAAAAAATACGGCATTAATGCACAAATGGTATCCTGATGAAAATGCGCCTGAAAAGCAAATTGGTTTTGTTGTTATTGAATTTAAACTGGTTGAGTAATTAATGGATTCATATTCACAAGTATTAAGGTTTTTGTTTAGCCAACTTCCAAATTATCAAAAACAGGGTGGGACTGCATTAAAGCTAAATCTTTTGAATATTGAGTCTTTTATAAAAAGGTTAAAAAATCCTCATGAAAAGATTAAAACAATTCATGTTGCTGGAACTAATGGAAAAGGTAGCGTGTCTCATATAATAGCATCAATATTACAATCTAAAGGATTAAAAGTTGGGATTTATTCCTCTCCACATCTCGTTGATTTTAGGGAAAGAATTAAAATCAATGGAGAGTATATTAACCAAAAATATATTTTAGATTTTGTTAATTTTCATTATGATTTTATGACTTCTAAAGCACTTTCTTTTTTTGAAATGACCGTAGGTCTTGCTTTTGACTATTTCAGCAACCAGAAAGTAGATATAGCTATTATAGAAGTAGGTATGGGTGGAAGACTTGATGCAACTAATATTATAAAACCTGAGATCTCTGTCATAACCAATATAGGAATTGATCATACAGAGTTTTTAGGAAATAGTATTTCTAAAATAGCTAAAGAAAAAGCGGGAATTATAAAAAAAGGTATTCCCGTTTTAATTGGAGAGCATAACGATGAAACCGCCCCAATTTTTTTCAAAAAGGCTGAAAGTCTTGGATCTAAAATAATATTTATTGAAGATTCAATTAATAAATTTAAAAGTGATTTATCTTCTCTATATCAACAAAAAAATATAAATACTGCCATCAATGCCGTCAAGCTACTTCCAGATTTTAAAATATCTAATATTGAAATTGAATCAGCTATTTTAGAAGTTAAAAAATCTACAAGATTTATTGGAAGATGGGATATGATTGCAGTAAGTCCAAAAATATTTGCAGATGTAACTCATAACACCGACGGATTTAAATTTATGATAAAGCAATTGAAAGAGGAAAGTTATAATAAACTTCATTTAGTTTTAGGTTTTGTAAAAGAAAAAGATGTAAAAACAATTTTAAAACTGTTACCGTTTGATGCTAATTATTACTTATGCTCTCCTTCAATTGATCGTGCTATGTCGTTATCGAAATTATCAAATGTAGCCAAGGGTTTGGGGATTAGTTACACATCTCATACTTCAGTTAAAAATGCCTTATTTGCAGCCAAACAAAGTTCAAATCCGGAAGATTTAATTGTAGTATCAGGAAGCACGTTTGTTGTTGCAGAGATAATGTAAAATAAATCTTTGTCAAACCAAAAATCTCTTCTATATTTGCGAATTAGCGGGCGCTTAGCTCAGTTGGTTCAGAGCATTTGGTTTACACCCAAAGGGTCGGGGGTTCGAATCCCTCAGCGCCCACCAAAGCGGAATCCATCTCATTATGAGTTAAGATTCCGCTTTTTTTCTCTTAAATAATTCACTAAATAAAATAACTAAAACCATGAAAAATAAAACTTTATTGCTTGTTGTCATACTAATAACTTCATTTGTTAAGGGTCAGAGTTTTACTCTCAATAACTCTGAAAGTAAATTGAAGTGGACCGGAAAAGAAATAACAACAAAAGAGCACTATGGTTCAATTGATTTTAAATCAGGAACAATTACTCTTAAGGATAACCAACCAGTATATGGTAAGTTTATAGTTGACATGATAACTTTAAAAAATGAAGATTTACCCGAAGACTATCGAGGAAGACTTGAAGGTCATTTGAAATCAGATGATTTTTTCTCAGTAGATAAATTTTCAGAAGCTATTTTAGAATTTACTACTTCATCATTTAAAAACTCAGAAGAATATAATATCAAAGGTAATTTAACAATTAAAGGCACTACTCATCCTGTAGATTTTACTATGAATTTTATTGATAATCACTGGAAGGCTAATCTTGTTTTTGATAGATCAAAGTATGATGTAAAATTTCGTTCCGGTAGCTTCTTTGAAAATTTAGGTGATAAATTGATTTACGATGACATAATTATCGAAACAGAACTAAAATTTAATAGATAATTCTTAGTTTGAGCTTTACCCCCAAAAAATAATGAATTTAAATATTTAAACTTTTTTTAGATTTAGATATCTAAATAATATTCAATATTTTTATTTGACATGAATAAATACACCGATGAAGAACTATTGGTAATGTTTAAAAATCCTGAAAAGATTAATTACGTGTTTAATTACATAATTAATCTTTATCAGAAAAGAATTTATTGGCATATTAGAAAGATACTTATTTCTCACGATGACACTAACGATGTAACTCAAAATACTTTTATAAAAGTATTTAAAAATTTAAAAGGTTTTAAAGGTGAGTCATCAATTTTTACCTGGATATATAGAATTGCAACAAACGAATCCTTAACATTTTTAAAAAAAAATAAAAAACATTATTTTGAATCATTAGACAATGTTTCCTCAAGTTTATCTATAAAACTTACGTCTGACATTTATTTTGATGGTGACAAAGCTCAAATTATGCTTCAAGAAGCAATTTTGAAATTACCAACTAAGCAAAGAATAGTTTTTAATATGAGATATTTTGATAATATGAAATTCGAGCAAATTTCTCAAGTTTTAGGGACATCAGTGGGTGCGTTAAAAGCAAATTATCACCATGCAAAAAATAAAATTGAACTTTATTTAAAAATAAATTAAACCTTTAGATAAATAATTAATCTATAATATATGAAACAAAATACTGATGCTGAGATGTTTAAAAATAAATCTCCTTTTAATGTTCCAGAGAATTACTTTTTTGATTTAAAAAATGACATACAGTTAAAGACTGAAAATTTAAACTCTGGTATTGAATTAAAAAACTTTTTTAATATAAATGCTGGATTTTCAGCACTGGTTTGTGTTTCCATACTACTTATAATATTTAACTACTTTATTAGTTCACAAAAAAAAAGTTTTATTATGTCAAGTAATGAAATTTATACACAATTTGAGAATTCTGAACTGTTAAACATTGACGAAGAATTTTTATTTGAATTTGTTCCTGAAGACGATTATGTTTTTTCTGATGAAATTGAATATCTAATTGATAATAATGCCGATTATAATTTAATAATTGAATAATAAATAAACTTTTGACATGAATAAATTCAAGTATTTTCTGATATTTTTTTTACCACTTTTAATCTTCTCTCAAGACAAGAATAATATCGACATAAAAGAAAAGAGGAGAAATATTCAAGCCTGGAAAATTGCCTTTATTTCTGATAAATTAAAATTCTCCCCAGAACAAGCTCAGATTTTTTGGCCGGTGTATAATAAATATAGTTCTGAAGTTGATGAAGTGCGTGACAGTGCTAAAAGTATAATGAGAAATTATAAAAAGAATAAATCTTTAATGAGTGAGACTGAATTAGGCGGTATGATAGATAATAAACTTAAAACAGATCAGCTATATTTAGAATTAAAAATAAAATATGTTAAGGACTTTAATGAAATTATTTCAAACAGTCAGTTAATTGAATTGTATAATGCTGAAGAGGGTTTTAAGAGAGAGGTACTAAGAGAGATTAGAAAAGGAGGAAAAAGAAAATATTATGACCCACCACCTCCTCCAATCAATAATTGATTAAATTTTATTTTCTTGACTTTTTAAAGATAGAGGACATTTTATCTTTTTCTTCTTCTGCAAGTTTTTCGTCAACTAGAATCCTCCCACTGTGTTCGTCCCTAATTATTTTGTCACGAGAAGCAATTTCCATTTGAGTTTGAGGAGGTATTTTAAAATAAGAACCTCCAGCTGAACCTCTTTCAACAGAAACAATTGCCAATCCATTTCTCACACTTGATCTAATCTTATTGTAAGAGTGCATTAAGTGTTCTTCAATGTTTTCAGAAAATTCTTTTGATTTTTTTAATAGTACTTTTTCTTCTTTTTCAGTTTCACTCATAATTGAGCTAAGTTCTTCATTCTTTGCTACTAAATGAGCGGACCTTTCATCTAGTTTAACCTGAAATTCCTCAACACTTATTGTTTTTTGTTCGGATTTCGCATTAAACTCTCTAATTTTTTTTTCAGCTAATTCAATTTCTAATTTCTGGAACTCTTGTTCTTTTTGGATAGAATTGTATTCTCTATTATTTCTAACATTTTTAAGATTTATCTCATATTTTTTATCTGCTTCTTTTGCGACTTCGATATTATTTTTTTGAAGTGCAACTTCATCTTGGAAATCTTTAAGTTCTAACTTCAAACTATCTAACCTAGTTGTAAGACCTGCTATTTCATTCTCTAAATCCTCAACTTCTAAGGGTAATTCCCCTCTAACACTTCTGATTTCATCTATTCGAGAATCTATTAGTTGAAGATCAAATAGAGATCTAAGTTTTTTTTCTACTGAAATTTCATTTTTCTTGGTCATACTAAAAATATTTAACTGGATTAGTGTTTGTGTTTGCTAAAACGATCGCAAAATTAGGGAATTTTTTCCGAAGATAATCATGTATTAAATTTTTTGTAAACTGTTCGCTTTCATAGTGTCCAATATCAATTAAAACTATCTCGTCGTTGGCTTCAAAAAAATTATGATATTTAAGATCTGCTGTTAAAAACACCTCTGCATGTTGTTCTATTGCGTCTTGTATAGCAAATGATCCGGATCCACCTAGTACGGCAACTTTTCTTATTTTTTTATTAAGTAATTTGCTATGCCTCAGGAAGCCTGATTTCATTCTATTTTTTATAAATTCTAAAAACTTGTTCTCTTCCATTGGTGTTTTTAATTCTCCTATTCTTCCCATTCCTAGGAGTTTATTTTCTTTTTTGGGTATAAGTATTTGAGATTTTTCTAAACCAATTTTTTCTGAAATTTTATAATTAACTCCTTTTTCATGGTTGTCTAATGAAGTATGAATGGAGTAGATTGAAATTTTATTTAGTATTGATTTAATGACTATTTTTTCAACATAACTATTTGCTGTTATCTTTTTTAATCCTTTAAAAATTATAGGATGGAAGCTTATAATTAGATTGCAGTTTTTAGCTATTGCTTCATTTAAAACTTCTTCTGTTGTGTCAAGGGATATAATGACTCCTTTTAAATCCACACTAGAGTCTCCCACTAAAAGCCCAACGTTATCAAAATCCTCAGCTTGGGAGGGTGGTGACCACTTTTCGATAGTATCAATAAAATCTTGGATTTTCATTTACATACTTATTTTACAAATATAGTATTATCTTTCAGGAGATGAAATTGATTCGATTATTACTAGCTCCTTTTGCAATTTTATACGGCTTAATATCGTTAATCCGAAATGAATTGTTTAATGTAAAATTTTTTAAAAGTTATTCTACTTCTATTTCATCAATTGGGGTTGGAAATTTATCTATTGGAGGTACCGGTAAATCGATAGTCGTAGATTATTTAATTTTTTTATTTCAGTCAAATTATTCTATTGCAGTTTTAAGCAGAGGCTATGGTAGAAAATCATCTGGATTTAAAATAGCTAATTCTTCGAGTTTAGCAATTGAAATTGGTGACGAACCCTATCAATATTATAAAAAATATCCAAATATTAAAGTAACTGTTGGAGAAGATAGGGTTAGAGCTGTAAAAGAAATATTAAAGTTTGATCCTAAAATCAATTTACTTCTACTTGACGATATTATGCAACATAGGTGGATATCAACAACTCACCTCATACTTACTACAACTTATTCAAGCCCTTTTTTTAATGACAGGATTATGCCCTTAGGGATGTTAAGAGAGCATCCAGTCGGAAAAAAAAGAGCCCAGACTATACTAGTAACTAAATGTCCCAAAAATCTTTCAGAGGCTAACAAACTAAGTTTTATTAAAAAATGTGATCTTTTGACTAGTCAAGAAATTTTTTTCACTAAAATAGGTTACTCTAATTCAATACAGAATAATCTGAACAAATTAAATTTCGATATTCTTAAAAAAGAGAAAATTGTATTAGTTACAGGAATAGCTGATTCTAAACCGTTGGTAGAATTTCTTAATTCAAAAAATATATTGTTCACACACATGAAATATAAAGATCATTTTAATTATGATTTAAATGCTGTAAGTAAAATAAAAAGAGAGGCAAATCATTCATTAATTCTTACAACCGAAAAAGACTTTGGAAGACTTTCTCCTATATTAAAGTCAAAAAAACTTTTTTATATAAGTGTTAGTTTAGAGTTCTTTTCTTTTAACGATAAAAAAGATTTTAATGAAAGAATAATGACTTCTGTTGGCAAAAAAGAGTCTTAGTTTATATGTTTGTGTGCTTTATAAGAAGATCTAACTAACGGACCACTCTCAACATGTCGAAAACCAAGATTTAATGCATAGTCCTCGTATTTCTTGAACATTTCCGGAGTTACAAATGAAGTGACAGGAAGATGTTTTTTACTTGGCTGCAAGTATTGCCCCATGGTTACCACATCTACATTAGCTTTAATCAAATCATCTAGTGTTTCATAAACTTCATTTTCATTTTCACCCAACCCAAGCATTATTCCTGATTTGGTTCTTTTGACTCCTTTTTTCTTTAAATAAGATAGGACTTCAAGACTTCTATCATATTTAGCCTGAATTCTAACGTGACGGGTTAATCTTCTGACTGTTTCAACATTATGAGAAACAACCTCAGGAGAAACACTAACTATTCTATTTATAATATTATGTTTTCCTTGAAAATCGGGAATTAAGGTTTCTAGGGTGGTTTCTGGATTTAATCTTCTAATTGCATTAACTGTTTCGGCCCAAATAATTGAACCCATATCCTTGAGGTCATCTCGGTCCACTGAGGTTATTACGGCGTGCTTAATTTGCATCTTCTTAATGGATTGAGCTACCTTTTCAGGTTCCTCCCAATCTACTTGGGATGGCCTACCAGTTTTGACACCACAAAAACCACAGGATCTTGTACAGATATTACCCAAAATCATGAAAGTTGCAGTTCCTTCTGCCCAGCATTCTCCCATATTCGGACAACTTCCTGAGGTACAAATAGTATTAAGTTTGTACTTGTCAACTAAAGTTCTTAAATCATTATATTTTTTACCTGTTGGAAGTTTAACTCTTATCCATTTTGGCTTTGATATTCTATTTTGATTTTCAGAAGGAGTTTTATTTGTGTTTTTATTGGGAAGAGAAATTTTATTCCATTTTATTTCTTTTACTTCAGCATTTTTTTTCTCTAAGATATCCAATTTCAATTTTTTTCAAATATACAAAACTTCTCTATATAGTAAGTAAATATCCTACCGTGAAACTTGTCAGAAAAAGAAGACCTAACCAGCTAAATAAAACAAAATGTTTATTTGGTTGAAACTTTTTAGGCATATAATCACTAGTTACTAACCTTAAATTAGCCCAAGCAAAGAAAGGGGTAGTCAAAAAAGATAAAACTGTAGCTATTTGTACTAAAACCCCCATTTCAGATTGAAAAAAAACAAAGATTGCTATAGTTCCAAATGCTAGTAGAAACAGAAAATGCAAATAGAAATCTCTTTTCTGATTAAATAAAATCTGCAAAGTTTTTGAAAACGCTCTTGGTGAAGCGTCTAGAGTTGTAATTGTTGTACTAAACATAGTTGTTAATGCTGCTAGCGAGATAATACTAGCTGAAGAAACACCTAGGTTTTTAGTGTACAACTCAATTAATTGACTTGCAAATGGTAAACCTTGATTTGAAAATGTAATATTTGAATTATACATAACTAAAGCTCCTAAACCCATAAAGCAAATCCCTAAGAATATTGTTGTACCATATCCTACATTGAAATCAAATAAACTTTCTTCGAGATTTATGTTAGTTGAATTTTTTTGTTTTTCAACTGACCAAATTGAATGCCAAATCGAAATATCCATAGGTGCTGGCATCCATCCCATAAAAGCAATTAAAAACAACAAACCTGTTCCTTCTGGTAAAATTTGTTTAAATGGAGGAAATGTATTTGATTTGGTGAATGCAATTGTGAAAGCTAATATTGTGCATATGGAAAGAATGATGATGATAAACTTCATTAGATTATCCAATAACTGGTATTTACCAATAACTAATAAAACAGAACAAATTATTATTATTATCGAAGCCCAAATAATGGGGTTCAAAGCGATACCAAAAAAATGTGAAGCGAGACCTGCAGTTACTATTGTCACCGCTGCTTGAATAGTAAACATGTTTGCAATATTTAATATTGCATAGCCCCATAAATATCCTTTACCAAGCTTAGCGTATCCATCTAGAAGTGTTTCACCAGTTGCAACTGCATATCTTGGGCCAAATTCAAAAAAAGGATATTTGAAAATATTTATAAGGATAAATGCCCAAAGTAAACTCCACCCATAATCAGCTCCGGCTCTAGTGGAGTATACAAGATGAGAAACTCCAATTGCTGCGCCGGCAAAAAGAAGGCCAGGACCTAATTTTTTTAAATTATTCATTTTCATCTAATTTTTCTCCTAAAAGTTTTTTTGCTCTTAGAATTTTAACTTTAATAGTATTAAGTGGTTGATTAAGTTCTTTACTTATTTCTTTATAGCTGTAATCTTCGAAAAATCGAAGCTGTAAAATTTTCCTATATTCCTTTCTCAAACTTTTAATTGTATTTAGAATTTTATTGAGATTTTGATTATTTATCATTCCCTGTTCAGGGCTAGGAGTATCGTCAGCGATTAGATTAGTTTTAGAATCATCCATATTGCCATACTGAATATTCTTTAAAGATTTTTCTTTTCTAATCTGATCTACATGTAAGTTTTTGGATATTGTGATTAGCCATGTTTTGAAACTAAATTTTGGATCAAACGACTCTAGCTTATCAAAGGCTTTTGTAAATGTTTGGATTGATATTTCTTCGGCTATTTGTGTATTACCGCAACGTTTGAGTTGAAAGTTATATATGTATTCCCAATTTAAATCAAACAAAACTTGAAATGCCTTTTGATCATTTTTTTTTGCTTGAAAAATCAGTTCTTTTTCCATATAATTTTTCCGAAACGAACTCTAATTAACTTGAGGATCGATATTTTTACAGTCTTGATCTTTTGGAAGTTTGCCACACATACCGCATGGTTCATCATTTTTATTCAGAAAAGGACTTTGACTAGCACAGGTTCCAGCAAACTCACCATTTTTTTTTGCCCAAATTTTTATTGCTATTCCAGCAAAACAAAGACCTAAAAAAAAGAACGTTAATAAAAATAGTTTCATTTTGTAAAGATATAAAAATCAGCTAATGCTAACATGCTTAATTAATTACATTAAATAATTAAATATTTATAGTTCCATATTTCGAAAAAGTATATTAAAATAAACATACATGTTATTGAAAATTTTAAAAAAAATCCACCTATCATACTAATAATTGTATGCATTGAAGCTTTAATTGCGGATATTATATCCCCACCATTACTAAATAACTCACCAATAAACGCTCCTAAAAATGGTCCAATTATCAATCCGAAAGGACCTAAAAAGATAATTCCAATTGCTAATCCAATAATGGTTCCAAGAATTCCATTTTTAGATCCGCCAAACACTTTTGCTCCTATTATTGGGATAAAATAATCAATCACAAAAACTATTACAGATACTATAAAAGTTGTAATCAGGATTGTTTTATTTAAAGTAACACCCTCATGTTGGTATAAAAATAAAAACCCAAACCAGGATGATAATGGTCCAGGTATTAACGGAATGAAACATCCAATAAGTCCCAAAAACATCATTATAAAACTTAAAATTAAATAAAGAAGATCCATTATTATTTTTTATAAAACTAAACTATAAAAAATAGAGTTCAAGTAAAAGTTGTAATTTAGAATTCATAAATTTTTTTAAAAAAATGCAAATTTTCAAAAGAATTAGCATTGCCTATATAATTATTTTTATGTTTGGCTGTAGTTTGTTTGATACTAAAAAGGTTTCTGATGAAGAAATTAGAATTGCTTCCTCTTGGACAAATAACGATCAGCCACCATCCTTTGAAGAGTGTAATGAATTGGATCCAAGTAATCAAAAAGAGTGTTTTGAAGAGTTGTTGTTAAAAGCTATTCATTCTAGTCTTAAATCACTTAGCTTTGAGTCTTCGGAGCCAATAAGTTCAATAATTGATGTTGAAATTAAAATTGATGAAAATGGATTATTTAGTTTAGTAAATTTTAGTGATCCAGATCATGTTTTTAAAAAAATAGTAAACTTAAAAGATGAAATAATCACAATTGTAAATAGTTTACCCAATGCACTCCCGGCTATTAAAACTAATACAGGATTTTATGTTAATGTTAAGTTCACTATTCCTGTTGAAATTGAAGCTAGTTTGACCAAATGATAAATAAAGAAACGATTATACTTGGAGTTGATCCTGGAACAACGATAATGGGCTTTGGAGTTATTAAGGTTGAAGGTCAAAAAATGAAATTATTGGAATTAAACGAGCTTCAATTAAAAAAAGAGAAAGATCATTATACAAAATTGAAATTAATTTTTGAAAGAACGATTCATTTAATTGACAAATATCATCCTGATGAATTAGCAATTGAGGCTCCTTTTTTCGGAAAGAATGTACAATCCATGTTGAAGTTGGGGAGGGCACAAGGCGTTGCTATGGCTGCTGGTTTATCTAGAGAATTAATAATCAGGGAATATTCTCCTAAAAAAATTAAAATGTCAATTACTGGAAGTGGAAATGCATCTAAGGAACAAGTTGCTAAAATGTTACAAAATATTTTTAAAATAAAGGAGTTGCCTAAAAATTTAGATTCAACTGATGGTTTAGCTGCAGCAGTTTGTCATTTTTACAATAGAAATTCTCCTACTTCTCAAAAAAAATATTCAGGATGGTCTGCATATATTAGTCAAAATCCTTTAACAATAAAAAACAAGGTGACTAAAGGTTAATTATGGCTGGAATATATATTCATTACCCTTTTTGTAAACAAGCTTGTACTTATTGTAATTTTCATTTTTCGACATCATTGAAAAAGCAGAATGTTATGATTGAGGCAATGCTTAAAGAAATTGAATTAAGAAATAGATTTTTTGATAATGAAATTATAAATAGTATTTATTTTGGAGGAGGCTCACCTTCTTTATTAACTACAAAATCAATTGAAAATTTTATACTTCGAATCAAAAAGACATTTAATGTTTCGAGCCTAGTTGAAGTAACTGTAGAATTAAACCCAGATGATTCATCAAATGAATACTTAAACGGACTAAAAGACATAGGAGTAAACAGAATAAGTGTTGGTATTCAATCTTTCATTGAAGAGGATTTAAATTTAATGAAGCGAGCCCATTCTTCTGATCAAGCATTCGGTTCAATTGAAGATGTGAAATCACTTTTTGAAAACTTTTCAATTGATTTAATATATGGATTACCAAATAGTAATGTTGATAGATGGATGTACAATTTAAAAACAACTTTATCATATTCTCCCCCGCATATTTCGTGTTATGCACTAACGGTAGAACCTAAAACTTTATTGCAAAAACAGATTGCTTCTGGAGAAGTATTAGTAATTGATGAAAATATAGTTGAAAAACAGTATTTAAATATGCTTGATTATTTAGATGAAAATAATTATGATAATTATGAGTTTTCCAGTTTCGCTAAATCTGGAAAATATTCAGTAAATAATTCTGGATATTGGGAAGGTATGCCATATATGGGTATTGGACCTTCGGCTCATAGTTATAACGGAATTGACAAAAGAAGTTGGAATATTAACAAAAATAGTATTTATATAAAATCAATTAATGAAAATAAGCTTCCGCTAAAGGAAGAATATTTAAGTTTAAAAGATAAGTTTAATGAAATGATAATGATAGGCTTAAGAACATCAGCTGGAGTTTCATTAGAGAAAATAAAGAGTAAGGTTGGGAATAAATTCGCTTATTATTTAGAGGAAAATTCTAAAAAGAGAATCCTTTCAAATGATTTATACTGGGATGGAGATCATCTACATGTTTCGAAAAAATCTAAATTCTTATCGGATGGAATTGCTTCTGATCTTTTTATAATAGATCTATAAACTACTTTTTATTAAATAATTCCGAAAAATTTTTGTAGAAGTATGGAATTGTTTCAATGCCCTTAAAGAAGTTAAATAATCCAAAGTGTTCGTTGGGAGAATGAATAGCATCGCTATTTAGACCAAAACCCATTAAAATTGTTTTGCATTTAAGAATCTCCTCAAACATTGGTACAATCGGTATACTTCCACCATCTCTTACGGAATAAGGAGCCTTTCCAAAACTTTTTTCGTAAGCTAAATGAGCTGCTCTATAGGCGATATTGTTTGTTGGAGTGACATACGCCTGTCCTCCATGATGAGTAGTGACACTCACTTTTACTGAAGAAGGAGCAATTTTTTTAAAATGATTTTCAAAAAGTAAACTTATTTTCTCCCAATTTTGGTTAGGCACCAGTCTCATGGATATTTTAGCATAAGCTTCACTAGGAATCACAGTTTTAGCCCCTTCACCTGTGTATCCACCCCATATTCCATTTACATCTAGGGTAGGGCGGATGGATTTTCTCTCTTGAGTAGTAAAACCTTGTTCACCTGATGTTGAATTGATATTAAGAGAATCTTTAAATGACTTTTCGTTGAACGGTATTTTTGCCATTTCTTTTCGTTCTTCTTCGCTTAAATCAACAACATCATCATAAAACCCGGGTATATTAATTTTTCCTCCATTGTCTTTAAGACTACTTATCATATCACAAAGAGT
This sequence comes from Candidatus Marivariicella sp., assembly GCF_983056325.1. NCBI lineage: Bacteria > Pseudomonadati > Bacteroidota > Flavobacteriia > Flavobacteriales > Flavobacteriaceae > Candidatus Marivariicella > Candidatus Marivariicella sp. Next base: position 23,752 of record NZ_CEZOWA010000010.1, read on the forward strand.
ATTTATAGGATTGGCCACGGTCCCTCCATATAAGCCAGAATGCAAGTCACGATTTGGCCCTGTAACTTTAACTTCCATATAGCTAAGACCTCTAAGACCTGTAGTAATTGAAGGTTGAGAGTTGTTTAAAATCCCAGTATCTGAAATTAAAATAACATCAGACTTTAAACGATTAGAATTTTCACGAATAAAAATCTCTAAATTATCACTTCCTACTTCCTCTTCTCCTTCGATCATAAATTTCACATTACATGGGAGGTCTTTATTGCTTATCATTAACTCAAGCGCCTTAACATGCATAAACATTTGTCCTTTGTCATCACAAGAACCTCTGGCAAAAACTGCCCCTTCAGGATGTATATCAGTCTTTTTTATTATTGGTTCAAAAGGTGGATTTTTCCAAAGATCAACTGGGTCAGGTGGTTGAACATCGTAATGACCGTAAACTAAAATAGTTGGAAGATTCGGGTTTAATATTTTTTCTCCGTAAACAATTGGGTGTCCTTTAGTTGAAATGATTTCAATATTTTCACAACCTGCTAAAGAGATTGAATTGGCTAGCCATATTGCAGCATCATTCACATATTTTTTATACTTAGGATCTGCACTAATAGAGGGGATTTTAAGAAAATCAATTAATTCATTTATATATTGATCTTTTTTATTCTGTGATAGTTTGTACATGAATAATTTATTGATTTGTAAAAATAAGAAAAGCTAGGAATCAAATTAGTAAGATCTAATAATTTTATAAAAACTTGTTTATATTTGTCTCCTAATTTTAAGAGTAGCGGGTGTGGTGAAATTGGTAGACACGCTAGACTTAGGATCTAGTGCTTCACGGCTTGGGGGTTCGAGTCCCTTCACCCGCACAAAAAAAACCTCACTTACAAGTGAGGTTTTTTTATTATGAATTATCTTTTAAATTTAAATTTTTGTAATTGGATATCATCCAAACCGTTATCATCAAACGGGTATTCCATCTGATCTTGTATGTTATAGAGTGAAATAAGTATGAACTCACTTAAAATAACCACGAAAGAAGTTAAAAGAATTGCTCCTGGCTCATTTCCCATTTTATGAATTATAGTTGGAGTATAAACTAAAGGGAAAAGATATATAAATATTAAACAATAGGCTTTAAGGCTAATTGGAGTCCTGTGAAGGTGAATTGCAATTAAGTTGTCTTGACCATCACTTACATCTCTTAAAAAGCGAACTGCTTTCCCTCGTATTCCACTTGAAATATATTCATTGTTGTTATTTATAAAACTAAAAAGCTCTTCTGTGTTATTGTCTATCTTTTTTAAATTAATATCCGGTTTGGATAGTTCTTTTAGAAACTCACTTTCAAGTTTGTTCATTAGTAAAGAAAACTCGTTAAACATATCATCAGTAAGCTTGCTCATCTTAAGATAGTGTTCAACAGTCCTTAAATTACTTCTAAATTGACTTAAATGTTCCAAAGCTTTTTCTCGTCTTCGAAAAGCAGATCGAATACAAAATACTAATGGAAAAATAATAGCAATACTTATTAGCGTCAGATCTATTTCATAATCTATTTTGTTTTTTTCGGCAAAATAGAGAACTCCAATAGAAATTAAAACAGCTATTAATGTTTTATAATTGATAATTACAAGATATCGGTTTAGCATCTGAATAAATTTTTTTATATTCCCTAAAAATAAACACTATATCATGAATAAACAAGTAAACTTATTATTGTTATTATTTATTGGTCTTTTTTCCTTTGGACAAAATTCTGATGGATATACTCTTCTTTTTCAAAATGAAGAGCCATTAAAAATAAAATTAAAATACTCTAACAAAGAGATGAATAAAAAAACTAATGACTCTACTTTCATTGAAACTCAACTTTCATTCGAACAAGATGGAGTATGGAGTGACATTGATGTTAGACTTAGAGCTAGAGGAAACTTTCGAAGAAACACCTGTTACTGGCCTCCTGTAAGAGTTAAAATTAAAAAATCAGCAGCAAAAGGAACTATTTTTCAGGGCAACAAGAGCTTAAAGCTTGTTTTGCCATGTATGAAAGAATCAGACAACAATGACAATATAATGAAGGAGTACATGGCATATAAACTCTATGAGCAGATTTCACCTTATCATTTTAATGCAAGAAGAGTAGATATTGAGTTTACTGAAGTTTATGGGAGAAAAGGTAAAGAAAGAAAAATGATTCAATTAAAGGGTTTTTTAATAGAGGATGATGATATAGTAGCAAAACGATTTGAAGGAAAAGTAGTTGATAGATTTATTCACCCTCTAGCCATGGACGCTGAAACTTCAGTTCAAAATGCATTTTTTAATTTTTTAATTGGAAACACAGATATTTCTGTTGCTTACCAGCACAATGCAAAATTGCTTTACATTGGAAAAAGACTTATTCCACTATCTTATGATTTTGACATGACAGGATTCGTAAATCCTAGCTATGCAACTGTAAATGAAACCTTAGGTATAAAATCTGTCAGAGACAGGAAATATAGAGGTTTTAAAAGAGACGGGAAGATTATTGAGTCAGTTAGACAACTTTACATAAGTAAAAAAACGGATTTAATGGCAATAATTGAATCACATGCTTCTCAATTCGACAGTGAAAAAGAGTATAAGGAGACATACAAGTTTCTAAATAGTTTTTATGAAGTTATAGAGAACGATAAAGAGTTTAACTCTCAAATTGTTAGTACAGCAAGAACAAAATAGATAACCCTTGAATTAAAATTAATCTACCGCAGTTTTTAGCTTGCTAAATATTGCGGTATTTTCATAAATACCCTTGAATAAATCTGAAGATGGACCAAAACTAAAAACAGGCACCATAGTCCCACTATGGCCAATAGTTGTAAAATCTCCAACAACAGTACCTTTTTTCACATTCCCTTTTTTTAAAGCAAGGCCCCCTGTTTCATGGTCTGCTGTAACAACTATGAGAGTATTTTTGTCGTTTTTAGCGAATTTTAAGGCACTTGAAATCGCATTATTAAAATCTTTAAATTCTGATAAGATGTAAGCTAACTCATTTGCATGTCCTCCCCAGTCAATTTGAGATCCCTCAACCATTAAAAAAAATGGTTTTCCATCGTCTTTTAATTTGTTAAGAGTAGATTCAACAAGTGATGCTAAGTCAGGTTTTCTTCCTGAATTTATAGGTGGAGGCTCGTCAGAATAAGTAAAAAATCCTAATTTATTTCTAGTTGATTTAATATAACTATCCAGGTTATTGACAATTTCATATCCTTCACTTTCCATTTCTTCAATTAAATTTTTTTTATCAGCCCTTCTGTTAAAGTGTTTTCGGCCTCCTCCTATGAAATAATTTACGCTGTTATATCTCAGTTGTAGGGCAATGTCATCGTATTGTCTTCTTGAGTTGACATTAGCATAAAACGATGCAGGTGTTGCATGAACGATACTGGAAGTTGCTATTAGTGCAGTAGAAAAGTCAATTGAATTACAATATTCAAGAATAGATTCAAGCTTTTTATTTTTTGGATTTATTCCAACTACTCCGTTATATGTTTTTTCTCCACATGCCATTGCTGTTCCACTCGCCGCAGAATCAGTTACTAGCTGATTATAAGAATGTGTTTTAGAAAGACCGATATATTCCATTTCTTCTAATGAACTGGTGTTTTTATTTGAATACATTCCAGCTGATATTTGAGATAAACCCATTCCATCTCCAATCATGAAAATTATATTTGGTTTTTCATTAGTTTTTAATAAAGTAAAGGATTTAGGGTATTCTTGCTCTTGAGAGAAAACAATGGATGAAATTGTTAGAGACAACAGAACAAAAAGTAGATATTTTTTGTTATTAGAAATCATTTATTTTAAATTTTGAAATTCAAAGTTAATACAATGTTGTTCTCCTACAAATATTTTTTTAGATCCCAAAAAATCTTGTCAGTTGCACCCTTATTACGCTCTATGTATTTGAAATTAATCATTCTTCCAAATTTTAAATTTTTAATTATTTTCGATGAAATTTTATTGAACTCATGGTTTGAGGAGACTGAAAAGCATCCTCCTATTTTTATTAAATCATTTGCTTCTGGAAATTTTTTATAATTTTCACCAATTATGATGGGGATATCATACACTGCGGCTTCAAGAATATTATGTAAACCCGAGTGACCCATTCCTCCCCCTACATAGCACCAATTTGCATATCTGTATGCGTATTTCAATACTCCAATTTGATCGAGAATAAGCACTTTCTTTGATTTATCGTTTTTACTAGAATATTTACTCCAAAGGGCAAAAGGAATATTTAATTTTGAAGTCAATGATGAAATTGATTTTTTACTACAATCGTGAGGAGCAATTATCACTTTTAAACTTTCACTAAAATGAATAGAATCAATAAACAGAGTGTAATCTTCATCCCATGTACTTCCAGCCACCCAACATGGGATATTTTTTGTAAAATCATCAAGTATTTTAAAATCTTTTTTTTCATTTAAAACATCAAGAACTCTATCCATTCGAAGATCTCCTAAAGTGGTTGTATTTGTAATTCCGTTATGATTTAATATCTTTTGAGAATTAAAATTTGCAGGATAAAAATGAGTGATAGTTCTTAAAGCATCTTTAAACCAAAATGCCCATGGTTTCCAAAATATATTATCCCTTTTAAATTCACTTGATATAGATAAGACAGGAACTTCAACTTTTTTTAAAGAGTAAAGCATATTTGGCCAAAATTCATTTTTTGATAAAACAACAATCTTTGGGTTTATAAAATTAATTATTAAGTCAATATGTCTCGTTATGTCAAGAGGGATATATCCAACCCAATCGACCAAAGAATATTTTTTTACAGCACTATATCCAGATGGAGAAAAAAATGTGAGTGCAATTTTGTGTGTTGTAAATCTAGCTTTTATTTTTTCAATTAAAGGTCTGCATTGTTCAAACTCACCTAATGAAGAGCAATGAAACCATATTACTGAAGATGTTAAAGAACGAAAAATTTCAAAATTATTATTTTCGATAAGTTCTTTATTTTTTTTTCTGCCTAAATAAAATTCTTTATATTTTTCATTAAATAGATTTTTACCACAAATCTTTATGGAAAAAATTGGGAGACAAAAATTCAGAAATCTGATTATTGAAGAGTAAATAAAAGAAGTCATTTTTGAGCACAAAAATTTCAAAACAAATATTTTTTATAAAATTAAACTAAATAAATGGTTTGATATATTCAAAATGCTTTGATGTCTGTTTTTAGAAGAATGTTTTTCTTATTTTTGAACCAAATTTTTTATATGAAAAAAATTAATATGGTTGATTTAGCCGGTCAATTCAAACCGATTTCTAATGATGTTAATCTCGCAATTAACAAGGTTATTGAAAACACATCATTTATAAATGGTCCAGCAGTAAATAGTTTTCAAAAAAATCTAGAAAATTATCTTGATGTGAAACATGTGGTTCCTTGTGCAAACGGAACTGATGCTCTTCAAATTGCTTTGATGTCTTTAGATCTCAATCCAGGGGATGAAATAATTACTGTTGATTTCACTTTTGCTTCCACTGTTGAGGTAATAGCACTTTTAAAATTGACTCCGGTCTTAGTAGATGTTGATTCTGAAACTTTTAATATAAACTTAGATTCCTTAGAGTCAGCTATAAATGAAAAATCTAGAGTAATAGTACCAGTTCACCTATTTGGTCAAGTGGCAAATATGGATGAAATAAATCGGATAGCTAAAAAACACAATCTGGATATTATTGAAGATGCAGCCCAAGCTATTGGTGCAAATTATAAATTTTTGGATGGTACCAAGAAAAAAGCTGGAACAATAGGATTAATTGGTACAACCTCCTTTTTTCCATCTAAAAACCTTGGAGCTTATGGTGATGGAGGAGCAATTTTCACAAATGATGACAAGTTAGCTTACAAAATAAGAGGAATTGTGAATCATGGAATGTATGAGAGATATCATCATGATGTTGTTGGGGTAAACTCTCGGTTAGACTCAATTCAAGCAGCAATTTTAGATATTAAACTCAAATCTCTTGATAATTATAATAATTCTCGCAAAAATTCAGCATCAAAATATACTGAGTTACTGAAAGATCATGATAAAATTATAACTCCTAAGATTGTAGGCGATCCCGATTCCCATGTATTTCATCAATATACTTTAATTATATTAGATGCGAACAGAGATGACCTTGTAAAATTTTTAAATCAAAATGATATTCCATGTGGAGTATACTACCCCATTCCACTTCACAAACAAAAAGCTTATGGAGATAAGAAATATGATGAAAAAGATTTTAAAACAACCAATAGTTTATCAAAATCAGTAGTTTCCCTTCCTATGCACACTGAGCTTGAGGATGATCAAATTGAGTTTATTTGTAAAAAAATAATTGAATATTTAGATTAAATAATTGATGCAGATTGTGTTTCTAAATTTGAATTAATTTTTTTACACAACCCTTGAAGAACATTTCCGGGGCCAACTTCAATAAAGTTTTTCGCTCCGTCTTTTGTCATGTTTTTAATTATTGAGGTCCATTTCACTGGTGCTGTTAATTGTGAAAGGAGATTAGATTTAATTATTTCTGGATCGATTGTAGGTAGAGAAGAAACATTTTGATAAATAGGACAGGAAGGACGGTTAAATATCAAATCATTTACACTCTTAGCTAGTTGATCTCTTGCAGGCTCCATTAATGGTGAGTGAAATGCTCCGCCAACAGGAAGTATTATAGCTCTTTTAGCACCTTTTGATTTTAGATAAACACATGCTTTTTCAATAGCTTTTTTTTCTCCTGAAATCACAACTTGCCCTGGACAATTATAATTTGCAGCGACAACAGTTCCTGAAATTTTTAAACAAATTTCTTCAACTAGATTTTCATCTATACCTAAAATTGCTGCCATAGTTCCCGGATTTTTTTCACATGCATTTTGCATGGACTCAGCTCGAATTCTAACTAAATTTAATCCATCTTCAAAAGAAATTGAACCTATAGACGCTAATGCTGAAAACTCTCCCAGAGAATGACCCGCAACCATTTTAGGGTTAAACGAATCACCAAGAAGTTTACTCAATATAAAAGAATTGATGAAAATAGCAGGTTGGGTTACATTTGTCTGTTTTAAATCCTCCTTTGAGCCATCAAACATGATTTTAGTAATATCAAAATTTAAAATTTCATTTGACCTTTTAAATAAAATATTTCCTTCATTAGTATTATACAATTCTCTACCCATTCCTGGAAATTGAGAACCTTGGCCTGGGAATAAATATGCTTTCATCTTTCTCTTCTTTTGTAGGTTAAATATGAAAAACTAATTTTATGAATTTCGGATGTTGATTTGTTGGTTTCACTAAGAAGTTTCCATGTTGTTTTTGGAATATTTGGAAAAAAAGTATCAGCATCAAATTTCTCATGTACCCTGGTTAACTCAATTCTATCTGCTAAAGCCATACTTTGTCTATATATTTCTCCTCCTCCAATTATAAATGGTTGTTTATCATCTTTAACAAGGGATAATGCATCTTCAATACTTGAAGAAACTTCAGCTCCATTTGCTACATATTTTTTATTTCGTGTAACAATTATATTTCTTCTGTTTGGAAGAGCCTTAGGCATTGATTCAAAAGTTTTTCTACCCATTATAATAGCATGTCCAGAAGTTAGTTTCTTAAACCTTTGAAGATCTTCAGGAATATGCCAAATAAGTTTATTTTCTTTCCCTAAAGCATCGTTTTCTGCAGCTGCTGCAATAATAGTGACGCCTTTTATTGAGTTTTGAAAGTTAATAGAATCTGGTTTTTCTTCATCTCCCATTAATATTTTATTATTAAGTGTTTTTGTATCCAATTATATTAATTTTATACTGCAAAACTAAAATTAATTGATGAAAAAAACTATCCGTTCTTTTTTTCCAGTATTAAATACCTGCACTTATTTAAATACTGCATATGTAGGCCCCTTATCAACTGAATTATTTGAGTTTAGAAATAATTTAGAAAAGGAGTATTTGAAACAAGGTGATAAGATAAAATTTGACAGTGAGGAAAAAATTAATAATTTCAGAGAAACAGTTTCAAAATTTATCAATTCTTCAAAAAAAAATACATTTTGTACCTCAAATTTTTCTACAGGTTACAGATATATTTTAGATTTTTTACCAAAAAAAATTAATGTCTTAGCTTTAAAAAATGATTATAATTCACTAATAAGTGGCCTTAGGGAAAGAGATCTTTCTGTAGATTATATTTCAATAACATCTGATTTTGAACTTCAAATTGAAAATCGATTAGATGAAAAAAAATACAGTGTGTTAGTATTATCAATTGTACAATTTTTATCTGGAATCAAAGTTGACTTTAGCGCATTAAGGGAGATAAAAAAAAAATATCCCAGATTAATTATTATTGGGGATTCTACTCAATTTATAGGTTCAGATTTTTTTGATTTTAATAGTTCCCCTTTTGATGTTGTAATTGGAAGTGGCTATAAGTGGATTTTAGCAGGTTTTGGAAATGCCTATTTAGCTGTTTCTGATAGATTTTTAAAAATTACTGAGTGTTCCTCAAACGAAATATATGAAAAAGTTTATGCAGGTCACTTAAATTTATTAGCCTCTGCATCTTTAGATTTTGCAATTAAATTTCTACAAAATAATGACTATGACAATCTAATTAAAATTAAAAGAGATTTAGGTCTTTTTCTTAAACAGGAGTTGAAACAATTAAATCTTTTAGATCCATTAGTTGAAATAAGGAAAAACCATTCAAGTATCTATACTATTCATGGTAATGAAAAGTTATTTAAATATTTACAAAATAATGGAATAAGGTGCGCGTTAAGAGGGGGGGGGGTAAGGGTAGCTGTTCATTTCTATAATGAGGAGTCAGATATTGATAAATTAATTAAAATTTTGAAAAGATTAAATTGATACTGCACCTTTTATAAGAGGATAAGGGTCGTAGTCAATTATTTCAATGTCCTCGTATGTAAAATCAAACAGGCTTGTAATTTTCGGATTTAACTTTACTCTTGGAAGTTTTTTTGGATTTCTTAAAAGTTGTTCCTCAATTTGTTTTTTATGGTTAGAATAGATGTGAGCATCTCCAAAAGTGTGAATAAATTCACCTGGTATGTATCCTGTAACTTGGGCTAACATTATTGTTAGTAATGCATAAGAAGCAATATTAAACGGGACTCCTAAAAAAACATCTGCACTTCTCTGATAAAGTTGAACTGAAAGTTTACCATTTGCAATATAACATTGGAAAAAGGCATGACAAGGAGGGAGAGCTGCTTTGTTATTTGAAACATTTTCTGAGAATGATTTTGAGGAATCAGGCATAACGCTTGGGTTCCAGGCACTCACAATAATTCTTCGACTATCAGGATCTGTTTTGATAGTTTTAATCATTTCTTTTATTTGGTCTATACCCTCACTATTCCAATTTCTCCATTGGTGACCATATACAGGACCTAAGTTGCCTTTATCATCAGCCCATTCATTCCATATTCTTACATTGTTTTCTTGCAAATAACTTATATTAGTATCTCCTTTAAGAAACCATAATAGTTCATGAACTACAGATTTAATATGAATCTTTTTGGTGGTTAAAAGAGGAAATCCTTTGCTAAGGTCAAACCTCATCTGGTATCCAAAAACACTTTTAGTTCCTGTTCCAGTTCTGTCGGTTTTTTCAACACCATTCTTTTGTATATGGCTTATTAAATCAAGATACTGCTTCATTAATTGTAATATATTTTCAAATATAAACTGAATTGATATCTATTTCAAAAAATCAGATAAACATTTATCAAGATAAAATCAACGTAGAATTATTTAAACATCCTTTTTGGATATAAGGTCACGGATTTTAACAGCCTTTTCGTATTCCTCATTATCTACAAATTTTTTTAGAAGAACTTTAAGTTTATTTATGGAATAGGTTTCATAATTTTTAGGGAGTTTATTTTCTGAAGGATCAGTTTGCATATTTTCAGTCAAGACCTCCTCTAAATCTCCCTTTTTAAAATCGGTTTTTATTGATGCAGTAAACCCTGCTGACTTTAAGATTGAATCGTAGATGTAAATTCGAGCCTTAAATCTTAAAGCCATGGCAATAGCATCGGAGGTTCTCGCATCTATAACTTTTTCAATTCCTTTTCTTTGACAGGTTAAATTTGAAAAAAAAACTCCATCAGTCAACTTATGAATTATTATTTGTTTAATATTAATTTCAAATGAATTTGCAAAATCTTTAAATAAATCATGTGTTAAAGGTCTTAAAGGTTTAATTTCTTTTTCCAATGCAATCGCAATTGCTTGTGCTTCAAATCCTCCAATTATAACTGGAAGTTTCCTGTTACCTTTAGTCTCACTAAGTATTAATGCATAGGCTCCAGATTGAGTCTCACTGTAAGAAATTCCTTTAACATCAAGTTCTATTAATTTCATTTTTTAAAAGTTTCAAAATATATAATACTAAACTAAATTTAATATAGTATATAATAAAACAAAATCATGTTTTGTTTTATTAAAATCTGTAATAAACAAAGAGTTTTAATAAAATGAAATGTTTAAATTTACAATCTTAATAATTAGCTTAAATGAAGACCATACAATTTAGACAAGCAATTGCCGAAGCAATGACAGAAGAAATGCGTAGGGATGAAACAATATTTCTAATGGGTGAAGAAGTTGCTGAATACAACGGAGCTTACAAAGCTTCGAAAGGAATGTTAGATGAGTTTGGTGATAAAAGGGTTATTGATACACCTATCTCTGAAGCAGGGTTTTCTGGAATTGGAGTTGGCTCTACAATGACTGGTGCTAGACCTATTATAGAATACATGACATTTAATTTTGCTTTGGTTGGGATTGATCAAATTATAAATAATGCGGCAAAAATTAGACAAATGTCCGGTGGACAATTTCCATGTCCAATTGTTTTTAGGGGACCAACAGGATCTGCTGGTCAGTTAGGAGCAACACACTCCCAGGCTTTTGACAATTGGTATGCTAACACACCTGGCTTAAAAGTTATAGTGCCTTCAAACCCCTATGATGCGAAAGGATTATTAAAGGCTGCAATAAGAGATAATGATCCAGTTATATTTATGGAATCTGAGCAAATGTATGGAGATAAAGGAGAGGTTCCTGAAGGTGAATATATTCTTCCAATAGGTGTTGCTGATATTAAACGTTCTGGTAAGGATGTGACAATTGTTTCTTACGGTAAAATAATCAAAGAAGCATATAAAGCGGCGGATATACTTGCTAAAGAAGGTATAGATTCTGAAATTATTGATCTAAGAACAATTAGACCTATGGATCATAAAATGATTTTTGAATCTGTTAAGAAAACAAATAGATTAGTCATCTTAGAAGAGTCATGGCCTTTTGGAAATATTTCAACTGAAATCACATATCAAGTTCAGAATCAAATATTTGACTACTTAGATGCTCCAATTGAAAAAATAAATACTGCCGATACTCCTGCTCCATTTTCACCTGTTCTTTTGGAAGAATGGCTTCCAAATCATGAAGATGTGATAAAAGCAGTTAAAAAAGTAATTTATCATAATACCTAATTCCTTATACCTAATTCACAGGTAATTAGTATTTTTACGCGCGAAAACAAAAACTTAAATTGATTTTATGGAAGCTAATATTATTTATATACCCTTATTTTTCTCACTATTAGGCTTAGTTTATATGTTTATTAGAGCTACATGGGTGAGAAAACAAAATCCAGGAAGTGAAAGAATGCAAGAAATATCTGCTGCAATTAAAGATGGTGCATTAGCTTTTTTACATGCCGAATATCGATTGCTTTTAATTTTTGTAGTAATTGCCTCCATAGCTTTATATAGCATCTCTCTTTTAGTTATTTCAACTAGTTGGATGATTGTCCCAGCATTTATTATTGGTGCAGTTTTTTCTGCACTTGCTGGAAATATAGGTATGCGTATTGCAACTGAAGCGAATGCTAGAACAGCTGAAGCAGCTAGGACGAGTTTACCAAAAGCCCTTCAAGTTTCTTTTGGAGGAGGAACTGTTATGGGTCTTGGGGTAGCTGGTTTAGCGGTATTTGGATTAACAATTCTATTCTTGTTTTTTATGTCTCAATTTATGAATGGAACGGATTCTTTTTATAACGAAATGACTGTAGTATTAGAAACTTTAGCTGGTTTTTCACTTGGAGCTGAGTCTATTGCTTTGTTTGCTCGTGTAGGAGGTGGGATATACACTAAAGCAGCTGATGTGGGTGCAGACCTTGTAGGTAAAGTAGAAGCTGGAATACCCGAAGATGACCCACGTAATCCAGCTACGATTGCTGATAACGTAGGGGACAATGTTGGTGATGTTGCTGGAATGGGAGCAGACTTATTTGGATCTTATGTTGCTACAGTATTAGCAGCTATGGTTTTAGGTAATTATCTAATAAGAGATATGTCGGTGGATACTCAATTTACAGATAACTTTAATAATATGGGACCTATTTTACTTCCAATAGTAATCGCAGGAGTTGGAATTTTGGCATCTATAATAGGTACTTTTTTTGTAAAAATTTCTGACAATAATGCAAAAGAATCTAAGGTTCAAGCAGCATTAGATTTAGGTAATTGGGCCTCAATAGTAATAACACTTATTGCTAGTTATTTTTTAATTGACTGGATGTTACCCAAAACGATGAGTATGATGTTTTTTGGTGAAGGATATAAAGATATTTCTTCAATGAATGTTTTTGGATCTGCTTGTATTGGATTAGCAGTTGGAGCTTTAATATCAATTGTAACTGCATATTACACAAGTCTTGGTAAAAAACCAGTTTTAGATATTGTGAAAAATAGTTCAACAGGAGCTGCAACCAATATTATTGCAGGTTTAGCCGTTGGGATGAAATCAACTTTTTTATCCGTAATTCTTTTTGCATCAGCAATCTATGGTTCGTATACTCTTGCTGGTTTTTATGGAGTAGCCCTAGCCGCTTCTGCAATGATGGCAACAACTGCCATGCAATTAGCAATTGATGCTTTTGGACCAATAGCTGATAATGCTGGAGGAGTAGCAGAAATGAGTGATCTTCCAAAAGAAGTTAGGGAAAGAACAGATATTTTAGATTCTGTTGGTAACACCACTGCCGCTGTTGGTAAAGGTTTTGCTATTGCTTCTGCAGCTTTAACTGCACTAGCTTTATTTGCCGCTTATGTAACTTTTACGGGAATTGATGGTATAAATATTTTTAAAGCGGATGTATTAGCAATGTTGTTTGTTGGAGCAATGATTCCGGTTGTTTTTTCTGCTTTAGCTATGCAGTCTGTTGGAAAAGCAGCTATGGAAATGGTAGAAGAAGTTAGAAGACAATTTAGAGAAATTCCGGGTATTATGGAGGGTACAGGTGTTCCTGAATATGCAAAATGTGTTGATATTTCAACTAAAGCAGCATTAAAAGAAATGTTACTTCCTGGTTTAATAACCATTATCACTCCAATTTTTATTGGATTAGTTTTTGGAGCAGAGCCATTGGGAGGATATATGGCCGGAGTTTGTGTAAGTGGAGTAATGTGGGCTATTTTTCAAAATAATGCCGGGGGAGCTTGGGATAACGCAAAAAAATCATTTGAAGCAGGAGTTGAAATTAATGGTGAAATGACATATAAAGGGTCAGATGCACACAAAGCGGCAGTTACTGGAGATACAGTTGGTGATCCTTTTAAAGACACCTCCGGACCCTCTATGAATATTTTAATTAAATTAACATGTTTAGTTGGATTGGTAATTGCACCTCTTTTGGGAGATCATGGTGATTCTAAATCTATTTCTCAAGCCGGAAATTTTGAAAATCACGATATTATAATCAATAAAAATGATATTGATAACAAAGAAGAGTTTTCAGTAAAAATTTCTTCTACTAACGATGATCAATTATCAAGCGTAAAATCAATTGAAGTAAGTGTTTCTGGAACAGAAGATGAAGTCTGGAAGGTTGTTGAGAAAATCACTCCAGAAATAGATGAAATACTTAATCGTTAACAATTTGACAATTAAAATCAATCAGTTTTAGGTAATTTTTTATCAATTTCTCGAATTATATTTTTCAAGTCTTCTGGGTTGTTTACAAAGTCAATATCATCAACATCAATAATTAATAACTCACCTTTATCATAGGTTGAGATCCAAGCCTCATATCTTTCATTTAGTCTGCTTAGATATTCTATACTTATAGAATTTTCATACTCTCTTCCTCTTTTGTGAATCTTACTAACCAGATTTTGAATTGAGCTTCTTACATAAATTAATAGTTGGGGAGGATTAACTGTATTTTCCATAAGTTCAAAAAGTGATATATAATTTTGAAAATCTCTTTGATTCATTAATCCCATGGAATGAAGATTGGGTGCGAAGATAAAAGCATCTTCATAAATAGTTCTGTCTTGAATTACAGTTTTTTTTAAACTCTCATTTTGTAATAATTGACTAAATCTACTTTTTAAAAAATAGATCTGAAGATTAAACGACCATCTTTCCATGTGATTATAGAAATCATCCAGATAAGGGTTGTCAATGACATCTTCAAAATTTGCCTCCCAATTATAGTGTTTGGCAAGAAGCTCAGTAAGGCTTGTTTTACCAGCACCAATATTTCCAGCTACAGATATTTGCATTCGCTTGTTGTATTATTTATAAGAATTCTTTAAAATGCAAAATACAGATATTTTTATTTAATAATTAATTTTATAATTAATTTTTCGCTTTTTATAAATTTTAATGTAATTTTACACTAATAACGAGGAAGGATTTGACTGATTGCAACCTCTATAAAAAATTGCTAAAGCGTTGTTGTTGCTTTTCGTGTGTGTGTTCAAATCCTTCAGAAAAGCAAATTATATGTCATATTTTTTTACATCAGAATCTGTAAGTGAGGGTCATCCTGACAAAGTTGCAGATCAAATTTCAGACTCTCTTTTAGATAACTTTCTTGCTTTTGATCATGAAAGTAAAGTAGCTTGTGAAACTCTTGTCACCACAGGTCAAGTAGTTTTAGCTGGTGAGGTTAAGAGTAATACTTACATAGACGTTCAAGACATAGCTAGAAAAACAATTAATAAAATTGGATATACCAAAGGAGAATATCAATTTAGTGGGGACTCCTGTGGAGTAATATCACTTATTCATGAACAGTCTGAGGATATAAATCAAGGAGTTCAAAGAAAAAATAAACAAAATCAAGGTGCGGGTGATCAAGGAATAATGTTTGGATATGCATCTAATGAGACTGAAAATTACATACCTCTGGCTTTAGATTTATCTCATCAAATTTTAAAAACCTTAGCCGACTTTCGAAGAGAAAATAAAATTATTAATTACTTAAGACCCGATTCTAAATCCCAAGTTACTATTGAATATGATATTAATAATAGACCAATTAAAATTGATACCATTGTCGTTTCAACTCAACATGATGATTTTGACACAGATGACGATATAATGTTATCTAAAATTAAATCAGATATTATTAATATTATAATTCCAAAAGTATTTGATAACCAACCGAATTATATTAAATCTTTATTAGGTGATTCAGTAAAATATCATGTCAACCCAACTGGTAAATTTGTTATTGGAGGACCACATGGAGATACCGGATTGACTGGTCGAAAAATTATAGTCGACACCTATGGAGGTAAAGGTGGTCATGGAGGAGGAGCTTTCAGTGGAAAAGATCCAAGTAAAGTAGACAGGTCAGCAGCATATGCAGCAAGACATATGGCTAAAAATATTGTGGCTGCAGGGGTTTCAGATGAAGTTTTGATTCAGTTGAGCTATGCTATTGGTGTATCTTTTCCAACATCAATTTTAGTAGATACTTATGGTAAGTCAAAGGTTGATTTTTCTGATTCAGAAATTTCAAAAAAACTTTCAAATATTTTTGATTTAACACCCTATGGTATTGAAAAAAGATTGAAATTAAGAAATCCTATTTATTCCGAAACAGCTGCTTACGGTCATATGGGACGACAACCTCAAACAGTTATCAAAACCTTTGATTCTCCATACAGTGGGAGAATTACAAAAGAAGTGGAACTATTTACTTGGGAAAAACTAGATTATATAAATAAAATTAAAAAAGCTTTAAAATTATGAGTTTAAATATAGAAACAAATGCTCTTCATTCAGGGCACGACACAAATAATACACAAGGAACAAGAGCTGTTCCAATATACCAATCAACATCATATAAATTCCGGAATTCAGATCACGCAGCAAAATTATTTTCATTGGCTGAACCAGGATATATTTATACAAGGTTAAATAATCCTACAAACGATATTCTTGAAAAAAGGTTAGCTGACTTAGAAGGTGGAATTGCAGCAGTTTCCACTGCTTCTGGAACTTCTGCTATTTCAACAGCACTTCTTACCCTTCTTAAGTCAGGAGATCATATTGTTGCATCCAATAGTCTTTATGGAGGCACATACAATATGCTGAGTAATATGCTTCCTAGATTTGGCATAACTACTACTTTTGTAGATCCAGATAATCCGTTAAATTTTAAATCTGCTACAAAAAAAAACACAAGAGTTTATTACTCTGAGTCACTTGGGAATCCAAAGCTAGATGTAATTGATTTAAGTGCAATTTCTAAACTAGCTAAACAGGTTAAGGTTCCATTTTTTGTTGATAATACAGTAGCAACTCCTTATTTACTGAATCCAATTAAATATGGAGCAAATATTGTAATACATTCTACCACAAAATATATAAATGGAAACGGAACTGCATTAGGCGGAATAATAATTGATGCTGGTACTTTTGACTACGGAAATGGATTATTCCCAGAACTTAATCAACCTTCCCCTAGTTATCATGGGTTAAATTATCATGAGACACTTGGTCCAGCAGCTTACATAGCCAGGGTTAGGACTGAGGGATTAAGAGATATAGGTGCTTCGGCTAGCCCATTTAATAGCTTTCAAATTATACAAGGTCTAGAAACTTTAGCAATAAGAATGCAACAACATTCTAAGAGTGCTCTTACTATTGCTAAATGGCTTCAAAATGAAGAAAAAGTTTCTTGGGTAAATTATCCTGGATTATCAACAAGTAAATATAATAAATTAGCCATGAAATATTTACCTAAGGGACAAAGTGGAATTCTCACTTTTGGCCTTAAAGCTGGTTTTGATGCAAGCAAAAAAGTTGCTGATAACACAAAAATATTTTCTTTACTAGCAAATATTGGTGATTCAAAATCTTTGATTATTCATCCAGCAAGTACAACTCATTCTCAACTTTCGTCAGAGGAACAGAAAAGTACAGGAGTAACTGATGATTTAGTTCGATTATCAATTGGTTTAGAAAATGTAGAAGATTTGATTTTGGATTTAAAACAGGCAATTTCTTAAATACACAAATATTGCCAACAAATCAATTAAATTCATTAGATGTAGAAATTTTAGAGGAACAAATGAAGGTTTCTTTAACATACTTTATTAGGGGTCCAGATATTGGCAAATCACCCATTATTTTAATTAATCATCCTTTAACAGCGAATGCTAAATTTTCTGGAGCTGATGGTTGGTGGAACGAAATAGTTGGATCAAATAAAGTAATTGATACAAATATTTATACTGTAATCTCATTTAATATTCCGGGAAATGGAATCGATTCACATAAATGGAAGTCCATTGAAAAAATTCATACTGGACATATTGCCAAATTATTTATTAGTGGATTAAATAAATTAGGAATTAATCGTCTTTTCGCTTTAATTGGAGGATCAATAGGTGGAGGTATTTTATGGGAAATGGCAGTACTTGCCCCTAATTTATCAAAATACTTAATTCCAATTGCTTCAGATTGGAAATCAACAGACTGGATAATAGCAAATACTTTTATTCAAAAACAAATATTAAAAAATTCAAAAAATCCTATCGTAGATGCAAGAATGCATGCTATGCTTTTATACAGGACACCAGAATCATTTAGTCTTCGATTTGCTCGAAGTCAAAATGAACATAAAAAAATATTTAATATTGAAAGTTGGTTGTTACATCATGGTCAAGTTCTTAAAGATAGATTTACTTTAAAGGGATACCTTACTGTGAATCATTTGCTAGGTAGTATCAATATCCTAAGAGATAATCAGAATTTTGATGTTTTAACTGAATTAATATCTTCAGAAATCCACTTAATCTCTATTAATTCTGATTTATTATTTCTTGCTAGTGAAGATAAACAAACTTTTAAAAGACTCAATAAACTTAAAAAAAAGTGTTTTTACTATGAAATAAATTCAGTTCACGGTCATGATGCATTTTTAATTGAAAACAAACAGGTTATAAATATTTTAAGTACTATTTTTAAAAAATAAATTTATTGGTAATGGAGGTATTTTTAGAAAGAATAAACAATGATTATTTATTTGAGGTTTCAAACTCAAAAGGTCGGAGAGTTCTGTTGGATAACAACTCAAAAAAAGAAGGTAGCGTTAAAGGTATTAGTCCAATGGAGCTATTACTAATGGGTTTGGCTGGCTGCAGCAGTATCGACGTTGTTGCGATTTTGAACAAACAAAAAATTAACCCAACTTCAATTAAGATGGAAGTAAAGGGACAAAGATTACCTGATGCAGTTCCTGCACTATTTCACACAATCAATGTTGATGTAATTTTAGAGGGAGATTTTTCTCCTGAAAAGGCAAAACGAGCTGTAGACCTGTCTTTTGAAAAATATTGTTCAGTTTCCAAAACTCTTGAGCCTACTGCGAAAATTATCTACAAGATATTTTTGAATGGAAATAAAATACATTAATTGACCGTTAGATTTTTAAATACTTCTTCAAGTGTTTGATTTTTGGTCTCTAGATTTAATATTTTTAGTTTATTATCATGAGCAAAATCAAATACTTTACTTCTTTGATCCATACTGGTTTTAAATAGAATTTCATATTCAAAATCAAAAGTATTCTTAACGCTTTCAACAAACTCAAGTTTTGCTAGTGCTTCAGTTTCAACTCTATAATCAAATGTGACTTTAATAATTTGTTCGTTAATATTTTTTAGTTTTTTTATTGGTGAATCTAAAATGATTTCTCCTTTATGGAGTAGAATGATTCTATCACAGAAAGCCTCAGCTTCCTGTAAAATATGTGTTGAAAAAAATACTATTTTTTCTTTTCCTAATTTTTTGATTAGCCCACGAACTTCTATTAATTGATTGGGATCAAGTCCTGTTGTTGGTTCATCAAGAATAATGAGTTCAGGATTATGAATTATTGCTGCAGCAATTCCAACTCTTTGTTTATATCCTTTTGAAAGTTTTTCAATTTTATAATTTTTATATTCCTCTAAACCTGTAACTGAAAGTATATTATTAAGGTTTGGATTTCTTACTTTATAAAGTCCAGCAATAAACAATAAATACTCCGAAACTAGTAGTTCACCGTAAAGAGGGTTGTTTTCCGGGAGATATCCCGTCATTTTTTGAATTTCAATGAGTTTTTGTTTCAAGTCTAAACCATTCATTGAGATATTTCCGTCCCATTTAAGATTTATACCAGTAAGTATTTTCATTAATGTGGTTTTTCCTGCACCGTTCATGCCAAGGAGCCCAATGATTTCACCCTTTTTACAATTCAAAGAAAGATTTGATAAAACCCTTTTTGTTCCGTAATATTTATTTAAGTTTTGAATTAAAAGTCCCATTATTTCGTTGTAAAAATATATGATTTTAATTAAATTGTGGGAGTAATCTTTTGTTATATATTGATTTAATTATAAATTTCTTATAAAAACTTGTTTATTTCAAAAGTGATTTTAAATTTGTATTAATTATAATTTCAATGACTTCTACATTTTTTTACTATTATGACTTTTTCTACTTCTTTACAAAAGAGTGAAGGGCATTGTAGTAATTAAATTTATAAATACATACAGTCCTGATTAAATCAGGACTTTTTTTTTATGACTGATAAAAATAAAATAGCGATTCAAGGGATAGAAGGTTCATTTCATCATGCAGTCGCCATGTCCTATTTTGACTCTGGTTTTAGTGTAGACTGCTGTAATTCATTTGATGCCCTAGTTTTTTCTATTTTAAATAATGATTCGAGTCATGGAGTGATGGCAATTGAAAATTCTATAGCAGGCTCTATTATTTCAAATTACGCATTAATAGATCAAAACAACCTCAATATTGTTGGTGAGTGTTATCATCAAATTCAGCATTCTCTTTTGGCGCTACCTAATCAAAGTATTGATGAAATACATGAGGTCCATTCTCATCCTATGGCCCTTTTACAGTGTAAAGAATTTTTTTCTAATTATCCAAATATAAAGCTTGTTGAGTCTGATGATACTGCTAACGCAGCTAAAGAAATCTTCACAAATCAAATACATAAAAGAGCAGCTATTGCCAGTAAGTCTGCTGCTCACTTATACAGTTTAAACATTCTAAAAAACTCAATACAAACCATAAATAATAATGTAACTAGATTTGTGATTATCCAAAAAAAATCTCCCTTGATAAAATTAGATTATAATAAGGCTGCACTTAAATTTATCTTAGATCATAAAAGAGGTAGTTTAGCAGCTGTGTTAAATGTAATGAGTGATTGTAAACTTAATTTAACTAAGATTCAATCTTTACCAATAATTGAAATCCCTGGAAAGTATTCTTTTTTTGTAGACGTAACTTTTGATTCTGAATCTTTCTTTGAAAAAGCATATTCAATTTTAGAAATAATGACGTTAGAACTAAAGGTTTTTGGAAAATATAACAATGAAAAAAAATAATATGCCTGCTAAAAGATTAAATAGTGTTAAAGAATACTATTTTTCCTCAAAATTAAGGGAGGTAGGATCTTTGATAAAATCAGGAAAGGCAATTATAAATTTGGGTATTGGCAGTCCAGACCTATTACCATCAAATGATGTTATATCTTCTTTGGTAGAAAGTGTTAGTGATTCTAATGCCCATCAATATCAATCATATCAAGGTATCCCAGAGTTTAGACAAGCAATTTCTGTTTTTTATAAATCCCATTATAAGGTTGAATTAAACCCCAAAGATGAGGTGTTGCCTTTAATTGGTTCCAAGGAAGGAATTATGCACATAAGCATGGCTTTTTTAAATCCAGGAGATCAAGTTTTAATTCCTAATCCTGGATATCCTACATATTCATCAGTTACAAAATTATTAGAAGCTGAACCAATTTTATACAATCTAAAAGAATTTGATGGTTGGTTGCCAAGTTTAAAATTGTTGGAAAAAATGGATTTATCAAAAGTTAAAATAATGTGGATAAACTATCCACATATGCCTACAGGTTCTGAAGTGAATGATAGTTTTTTTGATGATCTTATTTCTTTTGCTAAAAGAAATAATATTTTAGTGGTAAATGATAATCCATATAGTTTTATTTTAACAAAACATCCAAAAAGTTTTTTATCTCATAATGGTGCAATTGATGTTGGTATGGAGCTTAATTCATTGAGTAAATCGTTTAATATGGCAGGTTGGAGAGTCGGAATGTTGCTTGGAAGCCAATCTAATATTAAATCTGTATTGAAGGTAAAATCTAATATGGACTCAGGCATGTTTTATGGAGTTCAAAAGGGAGCTATAAAAGCATTGAGTCTTGATAAAAAATGGTTTTACGATTTAAATAAGATTTATGAGGAAAGAAGAGAGGTTGCCTGGAAAATTGCAGATAAATTAAAAACAACTTACAATAAAAATGCAGTTGGTCTTTTTATTTGGGCAAGGCTTCCTGATAGTATTGAAAATCCAGATGTATTAATTGATGAATTATTATATAAAAAAAATATTTTTATAACACCAGGTAAAATATTTGGATCTCAAGGAGAAAGATACATTAGGATTTCTTTGTGTTCAAGTACATTAAAACTTAAGGAGGCACTCAATCGTTTATAAATATGAGAGTAGGAATTGCAGGTGTTGGTTTAATCGGAGGATCTTTAGCTATTCAAGTAAGGAAACTTTTTGATAATGTAATAATTTCAGGATATGATTCCTCTAAATTACATTTAAAACAGTCACTTGAAATTGGTTTAATTGATGAAATTATTTCAGAAAAAGATTTTATTAATTTGGATATTCTTTTACTTGCTTATCCAGTTAAACATATAACTAATCAGTTAAATTCGGTCTTAGATATGGTTGGAGTCAATACTCTTGTTATTGATTTTGGTTCAACAAAATCTAAAATATGTAGAAATATTTCTTCTCATTCAAAAAGATCACAATTTCTAGCAACACATCCTATAGCTGGAACAGAATTTTCAGGACCAAATTCTGCTAATAAAGACCTGTTTAAAGGAAAGGTGCAAATTATATGTGAGTCGCACAAGACTAAAAGTGATTTATTGAATTGGGCTCTGAATTTTTTCTCATCTATTGGTATGATTATTAAAAAAATGAACCCTGAAGAACATGATAAACACATAGCGTATGTTTCGCACTTATCACATATTTCCTCTTTTATTTTAGGACAGACAGTTTTAGAAAAAGAAAAAGATGAATCAGCTATTTTTGCAATGGCTGGAAGTGGATTTGCTTCTACAGTTAGATTAGCAAAAAGCTCTCCAAACACATGGAGTTCTATTTTCGAAGAAAACAGAGAAAACATTCTCGAATCTTTAAAACACTATCTTTCAAACTTAGAAGACTTCAAGGATTTTTTAGAGAATGAAAATTATAAAAAAATATATACCACAATTGAGAAAACGAATGCTATTAAAAGAGTTCTAAAAGGTATTAAGAAATAAAATAAATATTAAAATGGTAAATCAAATTAATTTAAAAAAATGGCTTCAAGATTTTAAACTTGATCATCCTTTGGTTATTGGAGGGCCTTGTAGTGCAGAAACTGAAGAACAAGTATTAAAGATAGCTCATCAATTGAAGGATTCTGACGTTACAGTATATAGGGCAGGGATTTGGAAGCCAAGAACACGTCCTGGGAATTTTGAAGGAGTCGGAGCTATTGGTTTAGGATGGTTAAAGAAAGTAAAAGAACAAACAGGTCTTTTAATAGCTACTGAAGTTGCAAACGCAAATCATTGTAAGCTCGCTCTTGAGGCTGACATTGATGTTCTATGGATTGGTGCCAGGTCAACCGTAAGTCCTTTTATAGTTCAAGAAATTGCTGATGCATTAAAGGGGACGGATAAAATTGTTTTGGTGAAAAATCCTGTAAACCCAGATCTTGACTTGTGGCTTGGAGGTGTTGAAAGATTATATAAGTCTGATATTAAAAAACTTGGTGTTATTCATCGTGGTTTTTCAACTTCAAGCAAGTCAAAGTATAGGAATCAACCTGAATGGCAAATTGCAATTGAGCTTCAAAATAAATTTCCAGATTTACCAATTATATGTGATCCTTCTCATATATCAGGAAGAAGAGATCTTATTTTTGATATAAGTCAAAGGGCTTTAGATTTAAATTTTGACGGATTAATGGTAGAGTCACATTATGATCCTGATATAGCCTGGAGCGATGCAAAACAACAAATCACTCCTGAAACCTTGATTCAATATATGAAGGATTGGAAAATAAGAAATATAACTACTACCGAGGAAAGTTACCAGAGTAGCTTAAAAAATTTAAGAGCAAAAATTGATGTGATCGACCAATCACTTCTTGATCTTCTTGGGGAAAGGATGAAAGTTGCTGAGGGCATCGGAGAGTTAAAGAAAACAAAAAATGTTGCAGTTCTTCAAAATAAAAGATGGAATGAGATTTTAGGTAAAATGATTTTAGAAGGAGAAGAAAGAGATTTAAGTGAAGAATTTATTTTAAGAATGTTTAAAGCTATTCATCAAGAATCTATAAATCATCAACAAGCTATTTATAAAAAATAACTACTGCATTAATGAACTCTTAATTTGCTGACAAGCCATTTTAATTTGGTTAGAAGATGCTGCATATGATATTCGAATACAGTTTGGATTTCCAAATGCTTCTCCACTAACAGTTGCAACATGAGCTTTTTGTAAAAGAAATAAAGAAAAATCAGAAGAATTATTTATATTTTTTCCATTGATATTTTTTCCAAAATAAGATGAAATATCTGGAAAAATATAAAAAGCTCCCTCGGGTTTGTTTAAATTAAACCCTTTTATCCCACTCAATAGTCTGGTGATTAAATCTCTTCTTTTTTTGAATTCATTAACCATATATTTAATATTATCTACCGATCCGTCTAGAGCAGCTATTGTAGCTCTTTGGGCTATACAATTAGCTCCACTTGTTATCTGACCTTGCATCTTGTTACATGCTTTTGCGATCCATTCAGGCGCCCCAATATAACCAATTCTCCAACCAGTCATTGCAAATGCTTTAGCAACGCCATTGACAGTTATAGTACGATCGTACATTTTTGTAATGGATGCAAAACTAAATACAGATTTTCCATAATTTATGTGTTCATATATCTCATCTGATATAATATATATATTTGGATATTTTTCTAAAACTTTTGCAAGATTTCTATACTCAGACTCCGAATATATTGATCCGCTGGGATTATTAGGTGAGTTAAAAATAACCATTCTAGTTTTTGGAGTAATTGCACCTTCAAGTTGCTCAGGAGTTATTTTAAAATCAGTTTCAATATTAGAGGGAATAACTACAGATTTCGCTTCTGATAATGTTGCTATTGCTGAATAGCTTACCCAGTAAGGAGCTGGTAAAAGCACTTCATCTCCAGGATTCAGTAGAACCATACAAACATTAGCAATTGATTGTTTAGCTCCTGTGGAGACAACAATTTGGTTCAACTCATAATTTAAATTATTGTCACGTTTAAATTTATTAGAAATAGACTCCTTAAGATCTACATAACCATCTACAGGAGAATAAGAGTTGTAATTATCATTTACTGCTTGGATAGCAGCATTTTTAATAAATTCTGGAGTATTAAAATCGGGTTCTCCAAGACTTAGTCCAATAATATCAACTCCCTTTTCTTTTAACTCTCTTGCTTTTGATGCCATTGCAAGAGTTGCGGAGATTGGTAGACTATTAATCCTGTCAGATAAATTTTTCATAATCATCTAGACTTTTAATGCTATTGGTTGAACCCCCATTTTTCTTAAATATTTAAAATGTGAAAAAAGAGCACTTCCAATGTCTTTATACTCTATGTAAGGTAAATTAAATTCTTTTGCAGTTTCTTTAACAATTTTAGCTATATCACTATAATGTATATGACTAATGTTTGGGAAAATATGATGTTCGATTTGATGATTTAATCCCCCTGTAAACCAATTAATAAAAACATTTTTATTTGCAAAATTAACCGTTGTAAAAAGTTGATGAATTGCCCAAGTATTTTTCATTGTTCCGGTTTCTTTATCTGGAAGAGGCATTTGAGCATCTTCAATTATGTGCGCAAGTTGAAAAACAAGACTAAGGATTAAGCCAGCTGTGTAATGCATAATAAAAAAACCCAATAAAACTTTCCACCATTGAATATCAAGAAAAATAATTGGAAAAATTATCCAGATTCCAAAATACAGAAACTTAGTAATTATAAGAATAATCCATTGTCTGAGAGGTTGAAGTTTTTTTCGATAAGTTAATTTTTGTTTTAAATATTTCCTAGTTTGTTTGATGTCAGTGGTTATAGACCAATTAATGGTTAATAGTCCATAAAGAAATATAGAGTAAATATGCTGAAAACGGTGGAAAGCAGACCATTTACTGTGTTTTGAAAAACGGATTATTCTCCCAGCTTCCAAATCTTCGTCGTGACCATGAATATTTGTATATGTATGATGAAGCATATTATGTTGAACTTTCCAGTTATGAACATTCCCTGCTAATATGTATATACTTGACCCCATTAATTTATTCACCCAATTTTTCTTAGAAAAAGACCCATGATTACCGTCATGCATAACATTCATACCTACTCCTGCCATTCCAATTCCCATAACGACACATAGTCCTATTTTAATCCATGGATTTAATTCAGTAAATAAAATAAAAAAATAAGGTGTTAAAAAAAGTAAAAACATAATTAATGTCTTTAAGTAAAGTTTCCAATTCCCAGTCTTGGATTTATTTAATTCTTTAAAATGATCATTAACACGTTTATTTAGCGTTATAAAAAATTTCTTTGAATCTTTTCTAGAGAAACGTAACGACATATTTTCCATATAATTATAATTTTATTTAAAGTAATTTAAAACACAAGTTATATTTTAGCCAAAAATAATCTATTGAATCTTTTCGAACAATATTTTCCTGGTTTATCTTATGAACAAATTCACAAATATTCACAACTAAATATACTATATAAACAATGGAATTCTAAAATAAATATTATATCAAGAAAAGATATTGATTTTTTAAATGAGAAACATATTATTCATTCATTAGCAATTGCTAAATTTCATAATTTTAAATCTGGAACTGAAGTTCTAGATATCGGGACAGGAGGGGGGTTACCTGGGATTCCTTTGGCTATATTATTTCCAAATGTAAAATTTCATCTAATAGACAGCATTGGAAAAAAAATAAAAGTAGTAAATGATATTTCAGAAAAATTGGGTTTAAAAAATATATATGCATATCATACAAGAGCAGAAGATTTTCAGCATAAGTTTGACTTTATAGTTAGCAGAGCTGTGACAAAAATGATCGATTTTGTTCCTCTTGTTTATAAAAATATTAAATCTAAAAACTTTAATAGTATAGAAAACGGAATTATTTGTCTTAAGGGAGGGGATTTAAAACAAGAGTTAATATCATTTCCTGAAGCAAGGCAGGTAAAATTATCAACTTATTTTAATTCTGAATTCTTTCAAACAAAAAAAATTGTTTATATACCAAAAAATAATATTTATCCTAAGAAAGGATAACGATAATCTGTAACTGGCAAGAAGTTTTCTTTAATCATTCTTGGTGATATCCATCTTAAAAGATTAAACATTGATCCTGCTTTGTCATTAGTTCCTGATGCTCTTGCTCCTCCAAAAGGCTGTTGTCCAACTACAGCTCCTGTAGGTTTATCATTTAAGTAAAAGTTTCCTGCGCAATTTTCTAAAGCAACAATAGCTTGATCAATTGCATATCGATCCTCAGAAAAAACTGCTCCTGTAAGAGCATAAATTGAGGTAGAATCAACTAGTTTTAAGGTTTTCTCCCATTCATTATCAGGGTATGTGTATACCGTAACTAAAGGACCAAAAAGTTCTTGTTCCATCGAAAAGTAATTTGGATTCGATGTAGTTACAACAGTTGGATTTATAAAATAACCAACTGATTTATCGTATGTTCCTCCATGAAAAATTTCAGCATCAGTATCAGATTTCACTTTTTCAATTGAGCTGGCTATTCTGTCAAAAGCTTCTTCATGGATTACTGCAGTAATATAATTTCTAAAATCATTTGGTGGTCCAACCTTAATTGTGTCTAATTGTCTTTTTAACTCTGAGAGAATATTTTTACTTAATGATTTTGGAAGATAGACCCTCGAGGCTGCAGAGCATTTTTGTCCTTGATATTCAAAGGCACCTCTAACAATTGCAGTAGCTACCTCATTTACCTTTGAGCTTGGATGTGCAATTATAAAATCTTTACCCCCAGTTTCTCCTACAATTTTAGGGTATGTTTTATAGTTTGAAATATTTTCTCCTATTTTTCTCCAAATATTTTGAAACACAAAAGTCGAGCCAGTGTAATGTATGCCTGCAAAATCCTTTGAAGCTAAAACAGTATTAGTTATCATTTCAGGATCTCCCATAATCATATTAATAACACCATCTGGTAATCCAGCTTCTTCGAAAACCTCCATCACAACTTGGGCAGAAAAGATTTGATGATCACTAGGTTTCCAAACAATAACATTACCCATTAAGGCAGCACTAGCGGAAAGGTTTCCTGAAATTGCTGTAAAGTTAAAAGGAGAAACAGAATAAACAAAACCTTCTAAAGGGCGATAATGAAGTTGATTCCACATACCTGAACTACTTTTGGGTTGGTTTTGGTATATGTCCTGCATATAAGAAGCGTTAAACCTCAAAAAATCAATATATTCACATGCAGCATCTATTTCTGCCTGATGGACTGTTTTGGATTGAGCAATCATGGTAGCAGCATTAATTTTACTTCTGTAGGGGCCAGCAATTAAGTCTGCAGCTTTTAGAAAGCTTGAAGCTCTCCTTGTCCAATGCATTTGACTCCATTTTTTTCTTGCTTTTAAAGCACTTTTTATGGCTTCATTAACTTGATCTTTATTTGCGGTGTGATATTCTCCCAATACATGTTTATGGTCATGGGGTGGACTCATGATTTTAGTAACATCTCCAATAACTTCCTTACCGTTAATCTTTAAATAAACAGTTGATTTTTTTTTATATAATTTATTGTAAGTTTCGAGAACAGACTCTCTTTCTTTACTTCCGGGCTTATAATCTAAAATTGTTTCGTTTATAGGGTGTGGAATAGATATATTACTGTTATTCATAAAAAAATTATTTTTCAAATGTAATAATAGTGAATGATTTTTTTTAAAAAATCCATAACAACTTTAGTATTTAGAAGTTGTTACTAAATCACTTTAGTTTAAAATCTGTCTTGAATCAGTCTCTCCAAAACCAATTAATTCATCAAAAATCCCACCAGGTGGCTTATAGTAAACCAGAATCTTATAATTATTTTCAGTTTGAAAGAAATTTCCAGAAATAAGATTTGGCTCCCAACCAAATGTTGTGTTAGCGTAATATTTATAATTATAAAACCCTTGTTTAAAAAGAATCCTTGCTTCATATGCTTCGAGAGCTTTATTGTAAGACATTAAATTCTCTTCACTGGATTCATAGTTATTAAAGTTGCTCAAAATAAAAATATCTGTTTCTGGTAATTCTATGCTTGCAGCTAAAGTGAAGTATACCCAACTATAATCTGCTTCAATTCCAGGATCCTGACTACCTATGACAGTTCTTATCTGAAAACCTCCATTAATATCATTATTAAAAGAATATGGAAAATTTTTTCTTGGAATATCAGTGTAAAGATAAGACTCATAGAGCAGTTCTAAGTTAACAAAACTTATGTTTGGGCTTGTAACTCTAAGATCTTTTGTGTCAAAAAAAAGATACTCATTTCCGCCTTCAAAACTTGTCTTAATATCGTATCTGTATTTCAAAACTTTATTATTTTTGAACTGCGGTTTTATGCCTGAAATGGAGTTATTCCAGTGGTCGTTTTGAATTATCATAACATTTAAATTATCTTCAAAGTCCTGAAGAGAACCTAAATTTTTTTGGATTAAATTAAATTTTATGTTTTGGTGAGTCGTAAAATATTTTAAATCCCTTGTTCTATATACCTCTGCCGAAACTGACACTTTAGGGTTTAGATAAACAAACCTTCTTGAGAATTGTAGCTCATCATTTCTATTATATACATGAATTTTGTAATTGCCAGCTAACTTTAAATTGGTTGATGAATTAGGTAATGTTAATTTATAGTGAGTATATCTTTGAAGTGTATTGAAAGAATTTTGAAAATTTGAAATTCTAATATTATCCAACCCATCAATAAATTCATTTTTAAATAAAATAGATTCAGACCAATCATAGTTGTGGTAGGTTATTTTATAATAGTAATCCTCTTCATTAGCATTGAGATCATCAAATGATAATTCCAAGGAGCTTCCTTTTTTTAAAATCGGAAATTGACTTGATTTTTTATCAATTTTAAAAATTACAGTTTTGATATTTTCGGGTTGAGGTATTTTATTAGATTCAATATTATTACTGAAAATATTAATTATAACGGCTGATAATATTGTTTTAAAAATGAAAATTTTCATTGTTCCAAAATTACAAATAATTATTTTAGAGCTTAAAAAACATATTAATTATTTAGAATCTTTATAAATAAAAAATTTCCTCTTTCAAACGCTTTTTCAATCTATGTTTAAAGATTAAATTTGCATGATTTTAGTCTAGAAAAATTATAATATATGTCCAAAGACATAAGCCTAAAAAAAGGAGCAAATCTCAATTTAGCTGGTAAAGCTAAGAAAAGCATTAACGAAAAGTCAAAATCAGACTTTTTTGCAATTCTTCCTGACAACTTTTTTTCATTAACTCCAAAGTTAATTATTAAGGAGGGAGAAGAAGTTTCTAAAGGATCTCCAATTTTTTATGATAAGAAAAACCCATCAATTCAATTTGTTTCTCCTACATCAGGTATAGTTAGTAAAATTATCAGAGTTGCTAAAAGAAAAATTGAATCAATTATTATCGAACAGCAAGGTGATAGAGAGATTACTCATAAAATCCCAAAGGTATTAAGTAGAGAAAATATAATTGACACGCTTACTATTAGTGGATGTTGGCCTTTTATCAGACAAAGACCTTATAATATAATAGCTGATCCAAATGATGTTCCAAAACAGATATTAATTTCTTGTTTTACTTCAGCTCCTTTGGATGTAGATTTTGATTTTATTCTTAAAAATCAACAAGATGATTTTCAGTCAGGAATAAATATATTAAACAATCTAGTTGATAATAAAATTATCTTAACTGTCGCTAAAAATTCAAATAGTTTTTTTGAAAGTATTAATAACGTCGACGTTATTAACATAACTGGTCCTCATCCCTCATCTAATCCAAGCGTCCAAATTCAAAAAATATCCCCAATAAATATGGGTGATAAGATATGGGTGATTAGGCCTGAGGATGTTATTAATATTAGTTTATTATTTAAAACCGGTACTTATCAGGCGCAAAGAACAGTTGCTGTTGCTGGAAGTTCAATAAAGAATCCACAATACTTTAAAACTAAAATTGGTGCTCAAATTGATCCTTTAATAAAAATAGCTGGTATTAAATATAAATCTCAAATGAGATTCATAAATGGAGATGTTTTATCAGGATCTACAACTAATAAAGTAGGATTTTTAGGTTTTTACAATAATTTATTATCTGTAATTCCTGAAGGAAATAAATATAGAATGTTTGGATGGTTGCCTTTTGTAGATAATTCTATCCCTAGTCTCTCAAGAACAAGTTTTTCTTGGCTTTTCTCCAAAAAAGGATATGAAATTGATACAAATCTTAATGGAGAAGAAAGAGCTATAGTTGTTACTGGAGAAATGGAGAAAGTATTTCCAATGGATATATACCCTATGCAACTTCTAAAAGTTTGTATGACGGGAGATATCGAAAAAATGGAAGCTTTTGGTATCTATGAGGTTGTTCCAGAGGATTTTGGATTGATCGATTATGCAAATACCTCTAAAATTGAAGCTCAAGAAATAATTTCTGATGCAATTGAATTAATGATTAAAGAAGCAGGTTAAAAATTTAAAAAATGAATTTTCTAAGAAATAAACTTGATGAAATAAAAAGACCTTTTACCAAGGGTGAAAAATGGGAAAAATTTGCTCCGGCAATAAATGCTTTTGACACATTTTTATTTGTTCCCAATCATACCACCCAAAAAGGGTCACACATTCGAGACGGAATTGATCTAAAAAGAACAATGGTTACCGTGATAATTGCTTTATTACCGGCTTTATTCTATGGAATATACAATACAGGTTTTCAATATTTAAATCAGTTAGGGTCTGAATTCACATTTATGGATGCTCTTATTCATGGATCTTGGAAGATAATCCCAATGATCGTAGTTTCTTATGTTGTTGGTTTAACAATTGAATTTGCCTTTGCTATTTATCGTGGTCATGAGGTAAACGAGGGTTATTTAGTAACAGGAATGCTTGTTCCTATGATAATGCCTGTTGATATTCCTCTATGGATGGTAGCTATTTCAGTGGCCTTTGCTGTTGTTATTGCAAAAGAAGCCTTTGGAGGAACAGGTATGAATATTTTAAATCCTGCCTTAACTGCAAGAGCCTTTGCCTTTTTTGCATATCCAACTTATATGTCTGGAAACAAGGTATGGGTTTCAGAGGCAAGTATGGTTGATGGAGTTTCTGGAGAAACTATTTTAGGCAGTTTAGCTGCAGGACAACAAGTTGGCTACTCAATGCTACAAATGTTTTCAGGATCTATTCCAGGGTCCATTGCTGAAACTTCAACTTTATGGATTTTAGCAGGAGCCTTAATATTAGTTGCTACTGGAGTTGGGAGTTGGAGAATAATGTTAGGAGGAGTTTTAGGTGCATCATTAATGGGATTTTTATTTAATTTATGGGGAGCAAATCCACTTATGAGTTTTAGTTGGATGAGTCACTTAATTGTTGGTGGTTTTGCATTTGGAATTGTTTTTATGGCAACTGATCCTGTTTCGGCGGCTCAGACTCAAAAAGGAAAATGGATTTATGGTATTTTAGTTGGTGTATTTTGTATTATGATTAGGGTTTTTAATCCTGCATATCCTGAAGGTGTAATGTTGGCTATTCTTCTGATGAATGTTTTTGCTCCTACTATTGATCATTACGTTTACAATGCCAACGTGAATAAAAGAAAAAAACGCTGGGAATCAGCTCAAATTAAAGTAGCACAAACAATATGAATAGAGACAGTAACGCATATACATTTTTATTTTCAGCTATAATGGTTTTTATAGTAGCAGCTTCACTTGCAGCAACAGCAACTTCCCTTCAAGATATTCAGGCTGAAAACGTTCGTAAAGAAAAAATGCAAAATATTTTGGCGACTATTGGTGTAATTGTGGAAAGAGAAAAAGCACCAGAGGTTTATACAAAATATATTATCGAAGAACTATCTTTGCTTTCAGATGGCACAATCGATAGAGGAGTTGATGCATTTAAACTAAAATTAAATCTGGAAATAAAGAAGCCAATTAATCAACAAAGATTTCCACTGTATTTAGCAGAGGTTGATTCTTCACAATACTACATTGTTCCATTGAGAGGATCTGGTTTATGGGATGCTATCTGGGGTTATGTAGCTCTTGAAGGAGATAGAAGCACAATAAAAGGAGCTGTTTTTGATCACAAAGGAGAGACTGCTGGGTTAGGAGCTGAAATAACCCAAAAATGGTTTCAAGATAGTTTTACTGGTGAAAAGGTTCTCAATCAGAATGGGGATCTAGTAGGGATTAATGTTTCTAAAACTAACAATGATCCTGATGGAAATGATAAAGATGATAACGAAGTTGATGCTATTTCAGGGGCTACGATAACTGGAGATGGAGTAACAGATATGATCAAAGAACGATTGCAAAATTATTTATCATATTTCAATTCTAAAAAACAAAAAATAGCATACATAAATTAATAAAATGTCTAAGAAAAATTGTAATACAGTAAATAAACCAATAATTCTTTTTTTAAACGAAGATAAGGAGCCACTCTTTTCAAAAAAAAATAGAGCTTTATTGACTGATCCAATGGACGATAACAATCCGATTACGGTTCAAGTTCTTGGAATATGTTCTGCCCTAGCAATTACTGTTCAGCTTAAGCCTGCAATAGTAATGAGCCTCTCAGTTATGGCAGTTATGGCAGCAAGTAATGTTATAATTTCACTTTTAAGAGATTTAATTCCAAATAGAATTAGAATTATTGTTCAATTAGTTGTTGTTGCCTCTATGGTTATTTTAGTTGATCAAATTTTAAGAGCCTATGCTTACGATGTTAGTAAAGAACTTTCAATCTTTATTGGTTTAATTATTACAAATTGTATTGTCATGGGAAGGCTTGAAGCTTTTGCACTTGGTAATGGTGTTTGGAAATCATTTTTAGATGGTATTGGTAATGCAGCAGGCTATGGGTTTATACTTATAATAGTCGCATTTTTCAGAGAGTTATTTGGCTCAGGAAAACTTTTAGGTTTCCAGGTTATCCCAGATTTTATATACGACATGGGGTATGTGAATAATGGTTTGATGCTTTTGTCACCAATGGCCCTTATAACTGTAGGTTTGTACATCTGGTTTCAAAGATCAAAAAATAGAACTTTAATTGAAAAAAATTAATTTATGGAGGCATATTTAAACCTATTCATAAAAAGTATTTTCATTGAAAATATGATTTTTGCATATTTCTTAGGGATGTGTTCATATTTAGCTGTTTCTAAAACAGTTAAAACTGCTGTTGGTCTTGGTTTTGCTGTTATTTTTGTCTTATCAATAACAGTCCCAATTAATTTTTTAATTGACACATACATCCTTAAGCCAGGAGCTTTGAAATGGATCGGACCCGAATATGAAACCGTAAATCTAAGCTTTCTCAGTTTTATAATGTTTATAGCTGTTATAGCTTCCATGGTTCAATTAGTTGAAATGATAGTTGAGAGATTTTCTCCTGAGCTTTATGGTGCTTTGGGTATTTTTCTTCCATTAATTGCAGTTAATTGTGCGATTTTAGGTGGATCCTTATTTATGCAGCAAAAAGATTTTTCTGGAATAACAGAATCAGCTATTTATGGTTTTGGCTCCGGAATAGGATGGTTACTAGCTATTGTTGCTATTGCAGCAATAAGAGAGAAAATTGCATATTCAAATGTACCCGCTCCTCTAAGAGGTTTGGGTATTACATTTATTATTACAGGATTAATGGCCTTAGGTTTTATGAGTTTTATGGGAATTAAATTATAATTAATGGATTATAGAGTAATTATATTAAGTATTGTTGTTTTTTTAATTCTTACTTTTTTATTAGTTGGGGTTTTATTAGGTGCTAAGTCTAAGTTATTGCCTTCCGGACCAGTTAATCTTCAAATTAACGGTGAAAATGATTTAGAAGTTTCCTCAGGAGGTACACTTCTATCTACTTTGGGAAATAATAAAATATTTTTACCCTCGGCTTGTGGGGGAGGTGGGACATGCATTCAATGTAAATGTCAAATTTTAGATGGGGGTGGAGACATACTTCCAACAGAAAAACCACATTTTACTAGAAAAGAAATTGCAGAAGGGTGGCGTCTAGGTTGCCAAGTTAAGGTAAAGCAAAATATGGTTATTGAAGTTCCAGAAGAAGTTTTTGGAATAAAAAAATGGGAAGCCACAGTCATGCGTAATTGGAACGTCGCATCCTTTATTAAAGAATTTGTAGTTAAATTACCTGAAGCGATGGATTACAAAGCAGGTGGCTACATTCAAATTGAAATTCCAAAATGTGAGGTTAAATATGATGAAATTGATATTTCTGCTCATCCTGACGAACATCCTGATGAAGTAGAAAAATTCAAAATGGAATGGGATAAGTTTAATCTTTGGCCATTGGTGATGAAAAACCCAGAGACAGTAGAAAGAGCCTATTCCATGGCCTCTTATCCCGCTGAAGGTAAAGAAGTTATGCTTAATGTAAGAATTGCTACTCCTCCATGGGATCGTACAAAAAATGGATGGGCAGATTTGAATCCTGGAGTTGCATCTTCATATATATTTTCCAAAAAAGCTGGTGATAAAGTAACTATTTCAGGACCCTATGGTGAGTTTTTTATAAATGAATCTGAAGCAGAAATGTTATATGTAGGAGGTGGAGCTGGAATGGCACCGATGCGATCTCATTTATATGAACTTTTCAGAACATTAAAAACAGGAAGAATAGTTACTTTCTGGTATGGAGGTCGTTCCAAAAGAGAACTTTTTTATATGGATCACTTTAGAGCGCTAGAGAAAGATTTTCCAAATTTTAAATTTTACATAGCACTATCAGAGCCACTCCCTGAAGATAATTGGACAGAAAAAAAGAGTTTAGATGGAAAAGGTGATGGTTTTACAGGATTCGTTCATCAAGTTGTAATAGACAACTATTTATCTAATCATGAGTCACCAGAAGATATTGAGGTTTATTTTTGTGGTCCCCCTCTCATGAATCAAGCTATTGAGAGAATGGCAGACGATTTTGGTGTACCCCCGGAAAATGTTCGTTTTGACGATTTTGGAGGATAAATTTTATTAATAATATGTTATCTGATCAAGATTTACATAATCTAGCTATGAAAACAGTTGGGGATTCTCTAAAAGAAAATGATTTTGAGTTTTTATCCGTTAATTCTAAACTTAAAAAGGACCCACAATTTGTATGTTTAAAGAATAAAAAACTCCATTTTTTTATAGTAAGAGCTGTTAAATATCCAAAAAACCCCATATCGTATGATTCTGTTACGGCTATTAAATTAAAAAAACATGCAGATAAGTTTAATGCAAAAACCTATTTTGCTGGAGTAGGATTTGCGAATTCAATGAATTACGAAGATCCAATTCAGAAAAACAAGCCTTATGTTGTTAACTTTAATGGATGGTTACTAATTGAATAAATTAACTATGTTACGAGAATTTAAGAATATAAGACTTGTTATAATTATTGTTTTTTCACTAATTATTATTTCATGCGCATCTAAATCAGAAAATATTCGTATTAGTGGTGTTGCTCTTGGAGCCCCAATGAATATTATTCACGATTCTAAAATCCCTAATAATGATTTAAAAATCGAAATTGACAAACTATTAATTAAGATTAATCAATCAATGTCTACATATCAAATAGATTCTGACATTTCTAGAATAAATACTGGTCTTGAAGTTCAAGTTGATTCTTTTTTTAAAGACGTTTTTACTAAATCTTCCGAAGTGTGGAGATTAACTAATGGAGCTTTCGACCCTACAGTTGGCGCATTAGTAAATGCTTATGGATTTGGCCCTAGTCAAGATTTTATTAACGAGCTAACTAAAATTCAAATAGATAGTCTATTGCAAATTACTGGATGGAAAAAAATTCATTTAAATTCCGAAGGATACTTAATTAAGTCAAATAAAAACATATCTATTGATTTTAACTCCATAGCCAAAGGATATACTGTTGATATGATTGCTAGATATTTA
The DNA here is from genome assembly GCF_983056325.1 of Candidatus Marivariicella sp. NCBI lineage: Bacteria > Pseudomonadati > Bacteroidota > Flavobacteriia > Flavobacteriales > Flavobacteriaceae > Candidatus Marivariicella > Candidatus Marivariicella sp. Next base: position 60,588 of record NZ_CEZOWA010000010.1, read on the forward strand.
GAAGAAGTCGGAGCTAAAAATTTTCTAGTAGAAATTGGAGGTGAGATTTTAGCAAAAGGAATAAGTTCAAAGAGTAAAAAACCATGGAAAATAGGGATTGATTTTCCAGAATCAAATTTATCTAAAAGAAGTAATTTCACGACTTATATTCTTGATAATAAATCTATAGCTACTTCAGGAAATTATAGACATTTTAGAATTGATAATATAACTGGTAATAAATATGTGCATACTATCGATCCAAGAAGTGGCCTTTCTGTTCAATCTAAAATTTTAAGTGCATCGGTAGTTGCTAGTAATTGTATGACAGCTGATGCGTGGGCGACAAGTTTAATGGTTTTATCTCTAGATGAAGGAAAAGAATTAATTGAAAATAATAAAGATTTAGAAGCATTTTGGATAATAGCAGATAAAGGTGAGTTGAATTCAGTTTATTCTTCAGGCTGGATGAATTAATTATCTTATATCCTTGATAAAATCATTAATTTTATTAATACCCTTATCTTCCAGAAACTTAATAAAAGCAGATCCAATTATCGCACCATTTGAACTCTTGATAGCTGAATTGAATGTTTCATTGTTACTTATTCCAAATCCAACTATAGTTGGGTTTTTTAAATCCATAGATTTTATTCTTTCAAAATATGCTATTTGATTTTGATTTATTTTTGTTTTTGCACCAGTTACACTTGCACTACTTACCATATAAATAAATCCATTTGAAACACTATCTATATATCTTACTCTTTCATTAGATGTTTGGGGGGTTATTAAAAACATATTATATAATCCGTACTTATCAAATAATGATTTATAATTCTTTTCAAATACATCAACAGGAAGATCTGGTATTATTAAGCCATCAATTCCAATTAGTTTACATTTTTGACAAAATTTTTCGACTCCATATTGCATAATTGGATTAAAATATCCCATTATAATTAGGGGAATAGTGATCTCTTTTCTAATTCCTTTAAGTTGATTAAAAAGTTTTTCAGTAGTCATACCGTTTACTAATGCTTTGGTAGAGCTTTTTTGAATAACAGGGCCATCTGCTAAAGGATCTGAGAATGGCAAACCAATTTCAATCATATCCACTCCAGAACTCTGTAGATTCTTTAAAATAACTTTAGTGTCCTCAAGCTTAGGATGGCCTGCGGAAAAATAAATTGATAATATTTTATCTTTATTTTTAAAGACGTGATCGATTCTGTTTTTCATAATTGAAAATAATTTATAAATGTATCTAAATCTTTATCGCCTCTTCCAGAGCAATTAAAAACAATAATATCGTCGGGTTTAAATTTTTTCAAATCTAACACAGCAAATGCATGAGCAGTTTCAATTGCAGGAATTATTCCCTCCATTTGAGATAATGTTAATCCCCAATCCATTGCTTCATGATCAGGAATAGAAATAAACTCTGCGCGTTTAGTTTTAAAAAGATTTGCATGCATAGGCCCAACTCCTGGATAATCTAAACCGGCTGAAATCGAGTAGGGTTCGGATATTTGACCATCTTTAGTTTGCATTAATAAAGTTTTACTACCGTGAATAATACCTTCTTTTCCCAGTGCAGATGTGGCAGCACTTTTACCAGAGTTAACTCCTTTTCCAGCAGCTTCAATGGAGATAATATTAACTCTTTTATCATTTAAATAATGATAATAAATTCCTGCAGCGTTACTTCCACCTCCTACACATGCAATTAAATAATCTGGATAATCTCTCCCTTCTATTTTTTTTAGTTGAATTTTAATTTCATCACTAATAACAGATTGAAAACGAGCTACCATATCTGGATAAGGATGAGGGCCAACTACAGATCCGATAATATAATGAGTATTAACGGGATTGTTAATCCAGTCTCTAATAGCTTCGTTAGTAGCATCTTTTAATGTTTTACTTCCTGATGTTGCTGGACGAACTTCAGCTCCTAGCATTTTCATTCTAGCCACATTTGGTGCCTGACGTTTAATATCTAGTTCTCCCATATAAACAATACACTCTATTCCCATTAATGCGCATACAGTAGCTGTAGCTACTCCATGTTGTCCTGCACCAGTTTCTGCAATTATTCGATTTTTACCTAATCGTTTTGCTAAAAGAATTTGACCTATTGTATTATTTACTTTATGAGCTCCAGTATGACACAAATCTTCTCTTTTTAAATATATTTTAGTATTGTATTTCTTGGATAAACGTTTTGCAAAATATAGAGGTGTTGGTCTTCCTACATAGGATTTTAAAAGATCATTAAATTCTTTTTTAAATTCCGGTTCAGAAGTTATTTTAAGATACTTATCTTTTAATTCAGATACGTTAGGGTATAACATTTCAGGAATAAAAGCACCACCAAAATCACCATAAAATCCTTTCTCATCTACATTATAATTCATATAGTTTTCTTTTAAATTGAGTTAATTTATCTATTTTTTTTAATCCTGGTTTACTTTCAAATTTACTATTAACATCAATGGCATAAATAGGTAAACTGGTTTTTAACAATTTGTGAATTTTATTTATTTCTTCTATACCAATTCCACCACTGAGGAAAAAGGGTTTTTTATAGTGATAATTATCTAAAATTTCCCAATCAAAACTTTTACCATTACCTCCAGGAAGTTTTCCATATGTATCAAAAAGATAAAAGTCACAACATTTTTCATAATAATTCAAATCTTTAAAATTAAAACTAGAATTAAGATTAAAAGATTTAATGATTTCAATTCCCAAACCACTAATTAATCTGCAATACTCAGGAGTTTCCTTTCCGTGTAGTTGAACTGCTTTAAGTTTGTGTTTTATAATACAATTTTTAAGATCCTCAATAGGTGAGTCAACAAAAACACCAGTTTTTTTTATTGTTTTAGGTAATTCAATTATTTGATTATTAAAATATCTAGAGGATTTTTTCCAAAAAATAAAACCCATATAATCCGGATTTAGAGTTGAAACGAGTTTAGTGTTATCAACATCTCGCATTCCACAAATCTTAAATTTCATCTTCAATTTTTTTTATAAATTCATAGGCACTCTCACCTGGATTATCAGTCTTCATAAAATTTTCACCAACTAAAAAACCTTTGAAACCAAATGATTTTAGTTCAATTATTGTTTTGCTATTATTAATTCCACTTTCTGATACTTTAATAAACTCATCAGGTATTTTCTCAGCTAGTTCTCTACTGGTATCAATATTCACTTCAAAGCTTTTAAGATTTCTATTATTAACTCCAATTAAATCGATTGATGGCATTAGAGACTTATTTAACTCCTCGAGATCGTGAACTTCTAATAAAACTTCTAAATTTAAATTTTTAGCAAATTTTGAAAGATGTTTTATCTGTTTGTTATTTAGTATTGATGCTATTAAAAGAATTACATCCGCACCGTGAGCTTTAGCCTCAATAATTTGAAACTCATCAATAACAAAATCTTTTCTTAAAATTGGTAATTCTGAAGAAGCTCTCGCTATGTTAAGATCATCTAGAGATCCCCCAAAATACTTTCCTTCAGTAAGAATTGAAATCCCACAAACTCCTGAAGACTCATAACCTTTTATCACATCAACAACTGAAAGAGAAGTATTTATATTTAGTTTTGAAGGAGAACGTCGCTTATGTTCTGAAATAATTCCAGAATTACTCTGCACAAGATTTTTTGAAAGAGAAACAGTTGATTTATTATATAATGGAGATTTTTCTAAATATAAAACTGGAAATAATTTTTTTCGAATTGAGACCTCAATTCTTTTGTCAGCTACAATTCTATCTAAAATAGTCATTATGAACAGATTTTTTGGAGTGATACAAGAGATTCCATTGCTTTCCCAGAATCAAGTGATTCCTTTGCAATTTCATAACCTTCTCTTGGTGTTATTCCCATTTTTATTGATATTGCTAGAGCTGAATTTACACAAACAACTTGATTTTGAGCTTCAGTTCCTTTTCCTGATAAAACATTCATAAATATTTTGGCTGATGATTCTATTGAATTCCCTCCTATAATATCCTTTTCACTTAGAGTAGTTAATCCAAAATATTTAGGATCGATAAGCTCTTCTTTAATATTTGAAATTAATTTAGTAGATCCAGTTAAAGAAACTTCATCATAACCATCTAAAGAATGAATTATATTAAATTTCTTGTCTGTGTTTTGATATAAATAACCATATATTCTTGCTAGCTCTAAGCTAAAAACTCCTACTATTTGATTTTTGGGAAATGAGGGATTTACCATTGGACCCAAAATATTAAAAAATGTTTTTACGGCTAACTCTTTTCTTATGGGGGCTACATTTTTCATAGCAGGGTGAAATAAAGGAGCGTGAAGTATACATATTCCAGCTTTATCGATGCATGACTTTAAAAAAGTTTCACTATTTGAAAATTTAACACCTAAATATTCCATTACATTACTCGATCCGCAACTAGAAGAAACCCCATAATTTCCGTGTTTTGCGACTTTTATTCCTGATCCAGCAGTAACAAAAGAAGCTAGTGTAGAAATATTAAATGTGTCTTTATTGTCACCTCCAGTTCCGCATAAGTCAATAGCATCAAATTCATCAAGATTAACTCGAATACAGAGTTCTAGCAATGCATCTCTAAATCCTTCTAGTTCTTTTATAGTTATGCTTCTCATCATATAAACAGTTAAAAATGCTGAAATTTGACTACTGTTGTATTTTCCATTAGCAATACCATATAAAATATTTTTGGACTCTTTTTTGTCTAAAATTTCATGATGAATTAAGCGGTTTAGTATAGTCTTCATTTTTATTTAAGATGTTAACCAATTATTAATAATTTGTTTTCCAAAGGGCGTTAAAATTGATTCAGGATGAAACTGCACGCCTTTAATATCAAATACTTTATGTTTTATCGCCATTATTTGTTTGTTATTGTCAATTGCGGTTACTACTAATTCATTTGGTAACGGATTATCTATAACCCAAGAATGATATCTTCCAACCTCGATTTCAATCGGGATATTATTGAAAAGAGAATCATTTTCAACTATTTTTATTTTGGACGACACTCCATGAAAAACACTTTTAAGGTTCTTTAAATTTCCACCAAATACCTGACCTATGGCTTGATGTCCTAAACAAATTCCTAAAATTGATTTTGAATTAGCATATTTTATTATACACTCTTTTAATTTTCCAGCTTCATCCGGAATTCCTGGGCCAGGAGATAATAAAACCTTGTTATACTTTAAAAGATCATCCATCTCAAACTTATCATTTCTACATACCTTAACTTCAGCTCCAAATTCTTTTAAATAATGAACTAGATTATAGGTAAATGAATCATAATTATCTATTACAAACACTTTATTCATTAGTTAATTTTTTCAGCTATTTCTAAAGCTTTGTTTAGAGCTCCTAGTTTGTTGTAAACCTCTTGAAGTTCTTTTTCTTCATCAGATGCAGCAACAATTCCAGCTCCTGCCTGATAGAACAAAGTATGATTTTTACTTAAAAATGATCTGATTATGATTGCATGATTAAAATTCCCTTCAAAATCCATAAAACCTATTGCTCCCCCATAAAAACTTCTATTAAATTTTTCATATTTTTC
>NZ_CEZOWA010000010.1:66185-68239 GCF_983056325.1 Candidatus Marivariicella sp.
CTGCAGGAAAAGTATCTGCAACTAACTGAAAAGTTGGTGTTTTATCTTTTTTAACTCCTGTGACTTTTGAAACTAAATGTATAACATGAGAAAAAAACTGAACTTCTCTATTTGTTTTAACTTCAACTAGTGAGCCATTTCTGCTTAAATCATTTCTTGCTAGATCAACTAACATAACATGCTCGGCGTTTTCTTTTGGGTCTTCACTAAGCTTAATTGCTAATTTTGCATCTTTTTGATCATTTCCGGTCCTTTTAAATGTTCCAGCTATTGGATGAATTTCGGCTAAATTATCTTTAACTATTAGCTGCGCTTCAGGAGAACTTCCAAATATTTTAAAATCACCATAATCGAAATAAAATAAATAAGGTGATGGATTTACCGTTCTTAATGCTCGGTATAAATTAAAATCATCTCCCTTAAATTCTTGAGAAAACCTTCTTGATAGAACTAATTGAAAAACATCTCCTCTTTGGCAATGTTTCTTTGCTTTAGAAACCAAATCCTTATATTCCTTGTCCGTTGATAGCGATTTACTTTCTCCATTCCTTAAAAAAGGATAATTCGCAAAATTTTTAACATTTAATAATTGTTCAATTTCTAAAATATTAGATTTATTATTGAAACAATGGCAAAATAAAAATGCTTCATTATTAAAATGATTTATTGCAACAATATTTTGATAAACTGCATAATAAAGTTCTGGTATTTCCGAATACTTTAAATGTTTTTCAGATTTTACTGACTCGAAATATCTGACACAATCATATGATAAATAACCAAATAGACCATTATTTACAAATTTATGATTGTTTTTACTGGTTTTAAATCTTTTGATATAATGATCTAATTTTTCTGGAATTGAAATTGATTCATTGATTTTAGTTTCTATTTTATCTCCATCTGGAAATTTTTCCTTTAATACATTTCCTTCAATTTTGATGTCTGCAATAGGATTAAAACATATATATGAAAAGCTATTGTCATTGGCATGATAATCACTGCTCTCAAGAAGTAATGTGTTTGGAAAATGGTCTCTGAGCTTAAGATATACACTAACAGGTGTTAAGGTGTCTGCTAATATTTTTTTCTCAAATGTTTGTAAATTATATTTTTTCATAATTTCAATAAATTGTATAAAAAAAGGCTTGTCGTGTTGACAAGCCTTTTATATTTTGTATAGGTGTAGTCTTCACTGTTTCATGTGTTATGAAAGTTCCACCAAAATTTTAAATTATTTAAAATCATATTCAAATATACTCTTATGATACTATATATCAAAAATTTTTTCTCGTTTAAAATTAAATTTTGTAAAATTCATGATAGGGGTTAACTTTACAAAAAAAATATGAATCTTAAACAAGAGGAATGGTTGTCAAAACAAGAACAGACTAAAGATAATATTATACTTGATGTCAGGACAGCTGAGGAGTCAAATGATAAACGTATTCCAAATTCTAAATTACTTGATATAGCTTCTCCCCAAAATTTCATGGAAGGTCTCAGTTTAATGGATAAAAAATTTTCATACTTTATTTATTGTAGATCAGGAAATAGGAGTTCACAGGCATGTGCCATTATGGCAAGTATGGGCTTTGATAAAACATACAATTTGATAGGGGGAATTCTTGAGTGGAAAGGAGAAATTGAATAACAATTAATGAATAAACTTAATAGTTTAAGAATATTTTTTGAACAAAACGGTTTTGAGGTTTGCTCCAAACTTGCTGATATTCTTGGAATGCGAACAAAAAATGTCAGACTATTTTTTGTTTACGCATCTTTCACTACAATTATTGGTGGATTTTTAATTTATTTAATTCTTGGATTTTGGATAAAATTAAAAGATATGATTTATACTAAAAGAAGCTCAGTTTTCGATTTATAAAATCATTTGATCAAGTTAGATCAAATTTAATTTGAATTTTGTGCTGTTTTTTTAGACCTTGCTGCACTATGAATTAAAACTAAATCATGTTTTCAAAACAAAATAAAGTTTATGCCATTATCCTCTTTCTATTATCTCCATTTTATTCTTTTGCTCAAGGTTTGAG
>NZ_CEZOWA010000010.1:68249-72656 GCF_983056325.1 Candidatus Marivariicella sp.
AAATCATAGACTTGGCTCAATCCTAGCAGTGATGTTCAAAGACTCTTTACCCAGTGAGATACTAACTGACTTAATAAAAAATGGTTTTGTAGAAGTTAAAGGTCAGGATTATAGTCTTACTGAAAAAGGTCTTGATGAAAAAATCAATGAAGCTTTTACACCAATAGCTAAATGGTTTGAAGCAGTTATTCTTCACGATTTTCCTTTTACAGAGACCTTGTTTGGAACGGGTATACCAACCCTAATTTTTCTGTTGGTAGGCGGTGCTCTTTTTTTTACCATATACTTTGGTTTTGTTAACATCAGACATTTTCCTACTGCAATAAATACGGTTCGTGGTAAGTTTGATTCTCTTGATAAAAAAGAGAATAGTTCAACTGATGGAGAAGTAACACATTTTCAAGCACTCGCAACTGCTGTTTCCGGAACTGTTGGAAACGGAAATATTGCAGGTGTTGCAATGGCTATAGCTATTGGTGGTCCTGGGGCTACTTTTTGGATGATTTTATGTGGCTTATTGGGAATGTCCTCAAAGTTTGTAGAATGTACTTTAGGTGTCAAGTATAGAGATGTTGGAGAAGATGGAACAGTTTATGGTGGGCCAATGTATTATATGACAAAAGGTTTAAAAGAAATAGGTTTTGAAAAGTTGGGTAAATTTTTAGGAATTGTTTTTGCATTTTTATGTATTGGGGCATCTTTCGGGGGAGGTAATGCAGCACAGTCTAATCAAGCTGCTGTTCAACTTGCTAATTCATTTGGAATGACAGGTGGTAATTCTAGAACAATTATAGGTGTAATACTGATGATTTTTGTTGGAATTATTATAATTGGTGGAATAAAAAGAATTGCCTCTGTTACTGAAAAAATAGTTCCTTTTATGGCTGTTATGTACATTGTTGCATGTTTATATATAATATTGACTAATATAACTTTTGTAGATGACGCTTTTGGAATGATAATTTCTCAAGCATTTACTCCAAATGCTGGCTTAGGAGGTTTCCTTGGAGTTTTAATAACTGGATTTCGAAGAGCTGCATTTTCAAACGAGGCTGGTGCTGGTTCTGCATCTATTGCTCACTCAGCCGTAAAAACTAGTTTTCCGGCTTCTGAAGGTCTAGTTGCTTTACTAGAACCTTTTATTGATACAGTTGTAATATGTACTCTTACTGCTCTAGTAATTATAATCTTTAATGGAGATAGTACTGTATTTAATTATGGAGGGGAGGGAGGTGTTGTTATGATTGATGGTGTTCCTGCAGAAGGAGCAAGCATAACAGCTGCAGCATTTTCAAAATATATTTCTTTTTCAGGTCCATTCTTGACAATAGCCGTAGTTCTATTTGCGGTTTCCACAATGATATCTTGGTCCTATTATGGGCTTCAATCCTGGATTTATGTCTTTGGAAAGAGTAAAGCTGCTGATCTAACATATAAAATTATATTTTTATTATTCATAGTTATTGGTGCTGCTGGAGATATGTCTTCCGTATGGGGTTTTTCAGACGCAATGATTCTTGGGTTAGTTTTTCCTAACATGATAGGTCTATTCTTTTTGTTTCCAAAAGTGAAAGAAGAACTAAATAAATACACTAATGCAATAGCTGGGATGGTAAAAAAATAGAAAAAATCTATTTTATTATAACAGCTATGTTATATTTGCACAAATTATAATTGAAAGGAGGTCGTAAATATGTTAATTATACCAATTAAAGAAGGAGAAAATATTGATAGAGCGCTAAAGCGTTTTAAAAGAAAGTTTGATAAAACTGGAGGAATGCGTCAATTAAGAAGTCGTAAACAATTTTTAAAACCTTCTGTTAAGAATCGTGCTAAAATTCAAAAAGCCCAGTACATTCAAAATTTAAGAGACCAAGAAAATCAGTAAAACCAAATTTAGAAAATAGAATAAAGGTTGTAACTTTAATGTATTAAAGTTGTAACCTTTTTTTATGTATTCTCAGAAATTCTTAGATTATGTTTTATTGGAAAAAAATTATTCTCCCCACACGATTTTAGCTTATAAAAACGATTTAAAAAATTTTTCTACATTTTCACATAAAGAATTCAATATTTCATCATTAGCAAAAATTGAATATTATGTAATTCGCGCTTGGATTGTTAGTTTAATTGAAGAGGGTATATCAAACAGAAGTATAAACCGCAAACTATCTACTCTAAGATCTTTTTATGGATTTTTATTAAAAACATCTAGTATTGAGTTTTCTCCGATGTTAGAGCACAGGCCATTAAAAATTGAAAAGAAAATTCATATACCTTTTTCTGAAGATGAAATTTTTGCTGTTTTAAAAAGTGATTTCTTTTCTTCAGATTTTAAGGGCATTCTTGAAAAAACAATAATTTATATTCTCTATTTTACTGGTACGAGAAGAAATGAAATTATAGAATTAAACTATATATCTGTCGATTTAAAACAAGGTATACTTAAAGTTCTTGGAAAGAGAAATAAAGAAAGATTAATACCAATTCATGATTTACTTAAAAAACAACTTGAGTTATATTTAAAATGTAGGTTTAATCTCAAAAAATTATCTAAAACAAAAACTTTTTTTTGTTTTGAGGATGGAAGAAAAATAACTCCTGGTTTTATATATAAAACAGTAAATTCTTATTTCAATTTAGTTTCATCTAAAACTAAAAAAAGCCCTCACATGCTTAGACACAGCTTTGCAACTCACATGTTAGATCAGGGAGCAGACTTAAATGCCGTAAAGGGATTATTAGGGCACTCCAGTGTTGCAGCTACACAAAACTACACTCATACAAGTATGAAGAAAATTAAGTCAATATATTCAAAATCGCATCCAAGAGGAATAAATAAGGATTAGTTTGATTATTGAGACAACGTGATTTTAAATAATCATTTAATAACTACTTCTTAATAGTTTATTTTGAAGTGAATTTATATAAAACCATGAATTAAGTAACCAAAAGAAGCTCCAAGAGCAAACATTATAAGACCTCTTAATGAAAAAAACCATGTGAAATTCTTCTCCCATGAGTCAGGAATAAGATTTTTATTGGCATCTTCAAGCTTTCCAGTTTTAATTGAATAGCCTGCATACCAGTATATAAATGAAACCAAAACAGTAATAAAAATAATGGTTACTAAGAATTCTTTGTTTATATCCATATCTTTTTAATTTAAAGTAAGTTAGGAAAAATTTTATATAACACAAAATAACTCGATTCAATCAAAAATTACACTTAGAAATGATTTTTATTTTTGGTTAGAAAACATCTAAGATTTTATTGATTTTTTCCTGACGTGTAAATTTAATATTCTCTCGCTTTCTTTCTTAACCATCGGATGATTTCTGTGCCCCCATATTTTTTCACGTGCTATTTTTCCTGATTTTACTAAATCAATAACTGGTTTTGAATAATCTAATTTTATATCATTAAACTCTTTGTCTAATTCTGTCATTTTCCAGGGTTCGTGAATAAACTCTGGTGGAACATCTTTTAATTCTGTTACCCATTCTTTAATAAATAAACCTTCTGGATCATGTTCTTTAGATTGTTTTATTGGGTTATACATTCTAACGGTATTTATGCCTGTTGTTCCTGCTTGCATTTGAAATTGAGTGTAATGAATCCCTGGTTCATAATCAAGAAATAAATTTGCTAAATGATATACTCCCTTTCTCCAATCACAGTCAAAGTGAAGACAAAATATAGACACTAACATAGCTCTCATTCTAAAATTAATCCATCCTGTTGCTTTGAGACATCTCATACATGCATCCACCAATGGAAATCCTGTTATACCTTCTTTCCAATTCTTAATTAGTTTTTCATTATTTGAATAATTTAAAACTTCATAACCTCGATTTACACAATGAGTTTCATAGTTGCATTCCGATTCAAACTTTTGAATAAAGTGATTATTCCACTTCAACCTAATTAGTAAACCATTGAAGCTTCTTTTATTATAATTATAATTATAATGTTGAATTACATGGTGATAAGTTTGTTTTATAGTGATATTTCCAAATGCCAAATAGGGTGATATTCTTCCACAAGATTTTCTACTTTCTTTAGGTTTTGAGATATGCACACTATAGTTTTTACCTCTATTATTACAAAAAGATTTTAAATATTTCCAAGCAAAAACCTCTCCAGGCTTTTGAAATAAAACTGGATATTGTTTTAATTTAATTTCTAAAGATTCATTTAATTTAAATTTAGATTTTATTTTCTCACCCTTGAATTGCGTATATAAGTTTGTGGTTGTTTCCTTTTTTATATAATTTAACCATTGTTTATCCCAATTATCTCTATTCTTTATTCCACGAACAATACCATCTCTTTGAAACTCTCTCCAATTTATACCATTAATTTTAAGAAATTTTGATATTTCTTTATCCCTATTCCAAGTATTTA